>NZ_JBSFLV010000010.1:0-121845 GCF_053599215.1 Streptomyces sp. NPDC001002
GCCTTCGCGTCGCTTCATCTGCGCCGCACGCTCGCCCTGTTCGCGCTCGGCCTCGTGCACGCCGTGCTGCTCTTCCCCGGCGACATCCTGATGACTCAAACGCCGGAGGGGCTTAATGAGCTGCCTTCAAGGCCAGCCACAGCTCCATTCTCACGTCCGGGTCGTCCAGGGAGCGGCCCAGGATTTCCTCCACTCTCCGCATGCGATAGCGCAGCGTATGGCGGTGGACGCCCAGGTCGGCCGCTGCCGCGTCCCATTGGCCGTGGCGGGAGAGCCAGGCGCGAAGGGAGGCGACCAGGTCGCCGCGGCCGGTCGCGTCGTGTTCGTGGAGGGGGCGGAGAAGGCCGTCGGCGAAAGCCTTCACCGCGTCGTCCGCCAAGAGCGGCAACACCGATCCCGCCGCCAGTTGTTCGTGTTCCACCGCGATCCGGCCCCGGCGTCTCGCCACCGACAGTGCCTGTTCGGCCTGTTTGTACGCCGCTGTCGCCGCGATCGGGCCCACCGGGGCCGACACACCCACGACCGGTTCGGGCTCGTCGGCGTCGGTCTGCTCTCCCACCGCGCCCGTCCGTGCCGCCTCCAGTGCCGACGTGTACTCCCTGCACGCGGCCACCGCGGCGCCCTCGTCCGCGGCCAGGACGACCAGGCGCCCGCCCTCCGGCACCACCAGTACCGACTCGCCCGCGCGGGCGGCCGCGGACTCCACGGCCTCCGCGAGGGCCGCCGACGCCGCCGCGGATTCGGCCACGACGATGCGGAAGGGGGCGTCGAGGAGGGTGCCGTAGAGGTCGCCGGCGACCGTGCGGGCGTGGTCCGGTTCGCCGGCCAGGAGCAGGCGCAGGACCGCCGCGTCGATGCGCTGTTCGGCGTCCTGGAGGGAGCGGGAGCGTTCCGTGGTGAGGGTGAGGAGGGCGATGGCCGAGTGCACTGCGTAGCGTTCCGCAGTGCCCAAGGCCGCCGCCGTGCCGACCGCCAGGGCCGCTCGCGGTCTGCGGCCGGTGCCGAGCGAGTGCAGCTCCACCCGGTCCTCGTTCTCCGGGCCGCCCACCACCGAGGACGCGGGGGCCGGGCGCTCGCGCAGTCGCTCCACGTCCGGCGTGAGGCGTCCGGCCCGGCGGCCCGCCCACTCCGGTGCGGCGGCGACCACGGCGCCCGAGGCGTCGTAGAGCGCCGCCCAGCCGTCCACCTGGCCGGCGAGCGCGGCGAGCAGCCCCTCGGGGCCGTTGGTCAGGGTCTGTCGGGTCAGTTCGCGCTGGGCGGCGAAGCCGGCCGTGACCGCGCGATACTGGTCGGCCGCGATGGCCGCGGAGACCGCCTTGCTGATGGCGAGGAAGGGGGTGCGGCGCGGGACTTCGAGGAGGGGCAGGCCCTCCTTCTCCGCCGCGTCGACCAGGGCCTCGGGGATGTCCTCGTAGTTGACGCCCACGGCGAAGCCGAGTCCGACCACGCCCGCCTCCGACAGCCGCTTCACGTACCGGCGCATCGCCTCCGGGTCCTCCGCGTCCAGCTTCAGCGCGGTGATCAGGAGGAGCTCGCCGCCCTCCATGTAGGGCACCGGGTCGGCCAGCTCGCTGGCGTGCACCCAGCGGACCGGCACGTCCAGACGGTCCTCGCCCGCGCGCACGGTCAGCTTGAGCGCGGAGTGGTGGACGAGCGAGGCGAGGGTGGGGCGCATGGGGCCTTCAGGTCGGCGGGAGAACGGAGGGCTGAGAGATCGGATGACCGGCGCTGATCATTTGGCCGCTTCGTATGAACGACCTCTACCGATTCTGCCTCACCGTCCGGTCCCGCCGCCCGCCTCAGCTCCGGAGGTCCACCAGGAGCGGTGGCGCGTGTTCGCCCTTCACGTTGGTCAGGGACAGGACGGCGTGGCCTGCCGGTACGCCGTGGGCGAGTTCGGACGCCGACCAGCGCTCCCGTTCGACCTGGCGGACGGTGACCGCTCGCTGGGTCGGGGCCTTGCCGGTGATCACGCGGCGGACCATGTGCAGGGCCTTGCCCGCGGGGGTCTCGGCGATGATCTGGCGGTCGGTGACGTCCCGTGCCTCGGTCCACTCCTTGCCCCAGACCTCGGCGAAGTCCTGCCCGTCCCACGGGGTGAGCCCGGCGAGTGCCATCCGGCAGCCTGCGGCGCCGAGCAGGGGGCTGCGCAGGGGCCTGGGTACGTCGTCCAGGGTGCGCAGGGTGAGGACGACGCCGGCGTTCGCCGACCGCAGCCGCTGGATGCCGCGGATGGCCTCCGGGGTCACCACGCCCGACGCGTCGTCCAGCACCAGACAGGCGAACAGCGACCGGTCCTCCCGCGCCGACACGCTCGCCGTGAACTGCGCGAGCACCAGCCGCGCCAGCATCCGCGAGGCGTCCGCGTGCCCGCGCTCGGGCAGGTCGATGCGGACCCGTACGGGGTGGTCGAGCGCCTTGAGCGAGAACGGCCGCGTCTGCCCGGACGTGTCGAAGAACCCGGCGAAGGCGGGCCGGTCCAGCAGCGCCACCCGGTCCGCGAGCACCGGCGCCACATCGCCGGGATGCGCCAACTGCCGCTCCCGCGCGTCCAGTTCGCGGATCAGCGACTCCTGGCCCGAGCCCTGCAGCGCCTTGCGCAGGGTGTCCAGCGGGCCGGGCGCGCCGTCCAGCAGCTGCCGCAGCTCCGGCACGGAAGGGAAGCGGCCGTGCACGGCCCGGAAGGGGCCGAGGAGTTGGGCCAGGACGGTCGTGGAGCGCCGGCTGTCGTTGCCCGGGTGCGGATCGGCGAGGTCCCCGACCAGCGCCTCGGCGAGCACGGCCGCGGCCTCGTCCGGGTCCGCGGTGCCGCCGTACAGGTCCAGGTCGTAGACGGATTCCGGATTCCCGATCCGTACGACGACGTCGTACGCGTCGACCGGTCCGAGCCCCGCGCCCGCCGCACCGACCACGACCACCGCGGCGCGGCCGGCCAGCGCGTGCAGGCAGAGCGACTCGGCGAGCGGGCGGACCAGGGTGCCGGTCTTGCCCGAGCCTGCCGGTCCGACGGCGAGCAGCGAGGTGCCGAGCAGGTCGGGGTCGAGGCCGAGGCCGGCGCCGCGGTAGGCGTAGGGGTTGCGGGGGTCGTCGGCGGTGGTGCCGAGCCGTACCTGGCCGGTCAGCAGGTCGTGGCGGGCCAGCCGGGCCGGCAGGTCGCGTTCGCCGGAGGGGTGCAGACAGGCGGCGGAGCCGTCCTTGAGTACGGCGCCGGTGAAGGCGGCGAGGGTGTGCCGGCCGCTGCGTACGCCCTGCCAGGCCCGGGTGATCCGGGCGTGGTCGACGTCCCGCATCAGCCCCGACCGCGCCTCGGTCGTGAGCCGCTCGGCGGCGTCCACGGCCCCGGCGGCCCGCAGCTGGGGCCATTCGGCGGGGTCCTGCTCGGGGGCCGGGGGGCGTTCGGTGCGGGGGGTCGCGGAGCGGTTCCAGGCGGGCGGGCCGTAGCGGCGCCAGATCTCGGCCCAGCGGCCCAGCCGGCCCACGCCGATCATGATGATCAGGGCGATCAGCACGTAGTAGGCGTAGACGACCACGACGGAGGCGAAGCTGTGGGGCGAGGCCCAGGAGTCCGGGATCATCGCGTAGAGCGGGAGCAGCCACCAGCCGCCGACGTAGCCGTTCCACAGCAGCGACCAGATCAGCCAGCCGACCAGGAACGCGATCAGCGCGCCGCTGATGAGCTGGCGGCCCGGGATCCGCTCGGGTTCCTCCTCGGGCCGCGGCCGGTGTCCGAACCGCCACACGCCGGGCAGCGCCTCGGGGCGCGCGGTCCGCAGCCAGGTCAGGAAGGCCGAGCCGTCCGGGCGCGGTGGCGCGCCGGGGGCGTCGGCCGGCCGCGGCGGGATCCGGGGCGGCCCCGCCGGGCGCGGCACGGGATTCGCCTGCGTACCCCGTGTGTCCTGCGTCCCGTCGCTGTCCATCGCTCTCGCTTCCTGACCAGCCGTTCCGTCCACCTTCAGCGGTCAATCTAACGCGCCCGCAAGGGGAGTTCACCGATTGCGGGGCCGGTCCGCCGCGCCGCTCCCGGAGCGGGCCATGTCCACGGTGGACAACCGGCGGCGCCGAAAACGCCCACATGGAGCATGCCCACCCCCCGTGCCCCGCCCTAGCCTGCGAGAAAAGGGAAAGACCACAGCCGAAGCCAACAGTCCGTATGGCCGTAATACCCCCAGGAGCGCCTCATGACCGCACTTCCGCAGGAGCGCCGCGTAGTCACCGCCATCCCCGGCCCGAAGTCGCAGGAACTGCAGGCCCGCCGGCTCGCCGCGGTCGCGCAGGGCGTGGGCTCGGTGCTGCCCGTCTTCACCGTGCGGGCGAGCGGCGGGATCCTTGAGGACGTCGACGGGAACCGGCTGATCGACTTCGGTTCCGGCATCGCGGTGACCTCCGTCGGCGCCTCCGCCGAGGCCGTCGTACGGCGGGCGAGCGCGCAGCTGGCCGACTTCACCCACACCTGCTTCATGGTCACGCCCTACGAGGGGTACGTGGAGGTCGCGGAGGCGCTGGCCGAGCTGACCCCCGGTGACCACGCCAAGAAGTCGGCGCTGTTCAACTCGGGCGCCGAGGCCGTCGAGAACGCCGTCAAGATCGCGCGGGCGTACACCAAGCGGCAGGCCGTGGTCGTGTTCGACCACGGGTACCACGGGCGTACGAACCTGACGATGGCGCTGACCTCGAAGAACATGCCGTACAAGAACGGCTTCGGGCCGTTCGCGCCCGAGGTCTACCGGGTGCCGGTGGCGTACGGCTACCGCTGGCCGACCGGGGCCGAGAACGCCGGCCCCGAGGCGGCCGCGCAGGCCATCGACCAGATCAGCAAGCAGATCGGCGCGGACAACGTCGCCGCGATCATCATCGAGCCGGTGCTCGGCGAGGGCGGCTTCATCGAGCCGGCCAAGGGCTTCCTGCCGGCGCTGAGCAAGTTCGCCGCCGACAACGGCATCGTCTTCGTCGCCGACGAGATCCAGTCCGGCTTCTGCCGTACCGGCCAGTGGTTCGCGTGCGAGGACGAGGGCATCGTGCCCGACCTGATCACCACGGCGAAGGGCATCGCGGGCGGGCTCCCGCTCGCCGCCGTCACCGGCCGCGCCGAGATCATGGACGCCGCGCACTCCGGCGGCCTGGGCGGCACCTACGGCGGCAACCCGGTGGCCTGCGCCGGTGCGCTCGGTGCCATCGAGACGATGAAGGAGCTGGACCTCAACGCCCGGGCCAAGCACATCGAGGCGGTCATGAAGCCGCGCCTGGCCGCGATGGCGGAGAAGTTCGACATCATCGGCGACGTGCGCGGGCGCGGCGCGATGATCGCCGTGGAACTCGTCAAGGACCGGACGACCAAGGAGCCGAACCCGGAGGCGACCGCGGCCCTGGCCAAGGCCTGTCACCAGGAAGGTCTCGTGGTCCTGACCTGTGGCACCTACGGCAACGTGCTCCGCTTCCTGCCCCCGCTGGTCATCGGCGAGGACCTGCTGAACGAGGGCCTCGACATCATCGAGCAGGCCTTCACCCGCATCTAGGGACGCACGGGAGATGCCCAGCGGCAGAGCGTGTGAAGAAGGTGTGCGAGGTGCATGGCGGGACTCGATTCCGTCTGTCTTCGCTCACTCCACTGCCGTAGGTTCTTTCCAGATGAGAGATACACCCCGCCCACAGGGGACTGTGGGCGATTTCAGGCCGGGGCCTCCCCAGCTTCGACCTGGTCGTGCCCTCGCGCACACACCCGGAGCCTCCGGCTCCGGATCTCCTCACCGATCGGACAGTCGCCCGCCCCAAACCCCCCGGGGTGGGCGTCGATCCGATCCGGACGGCCACCCCGGAACCACCCCCCCTGTTCCGGGGTGGCCGACCTCCTCTCTCTCCTTCGCACTTCTCCTCGGGCTTCCCGCCCTCCTCTTCGCGCTGTTCACCTGGCAGGTCGTGGCCGACGGCCCCCTGCTCCGCGCGGACGAACGGATCAGCCGGGCCCTCGTCCATCCGGACCGCGCCTCCGAGCTACTCGCCGACCTCGGCAACTTCCAGATCGCGGTCCCCGTGCTCGCCGTCGCCTTGATCTACGTCGCCTTGCGAGGCCGCGCCACAGGTGTGGACCGCTGGTGGCTGCCGCCGCTCGCCGGAGCCGTCCTGATGGTGCTGGTCCCGGTGCTGGTCGTCCCTCTCAAGGAGCTGATCGACCGCCCCGGGACCCCGGCCGTGCCGCCCGCCACCGGCTACTACCCGTCCGGCCACACGGCGACGGCGATGATCGCCTACGGCACCGCGGCCCTGCTCCTCCTCCCCTGGCTCCGCTCGGCGAACGCCCGCCGGGCGGTGGTCGTCGCAGCCACCGTCCTCAACCTCGCCGTCGCCTTCGGTCTGGTCCGCCGGGGCTACCACTGGCCACTGGACGTGGTGGCCAGTTGGTGCCTCGGCACGATCCTGCTGACTGTCCTGGTCCTGGTGCTCGGTTCGCTCAGGGGAAGTACGCGTCGAAGTTCCGCTGGAACTCCCAGTTCGAGAACCGGTCCCAGTTGACCGACCAGGTCATCAGGCCGCGCAGGGCGGGCCAGGTGCCGTGGGTGGTGTACGAGCCGCAGTTGGTCTTCTTGGTCAGGCAGTCCAGGGACTTGGTGACCTCGGACGGGGAGACGTAGCCGTTGCCCGCGTTCGTCGACGCCGGCATGCCGATGGCTATCTGGTCGGGGCGCAGGGCCGGGAAGACGTTGTTCGCGTCGCCCGCCACCGGGAAGCCCGTGAGCAGCATGTCGGTCATGGCGATGTGGAAGTCGGCGCCGCCCATCGAGTGGTACTGGTTGTCGAGGCCCATGATCGGGCCCGAGTTGTAGTCCTGGACATGCAGCAGGGTGAGGTCGTCGCGCAGGGCGTAGATGACCGGGAGGTACGCGCCGCAGCGCGGGTCCTGGCCGCCCCACTTGCCGGTGCCGTAGAACTGGTAGCCCATCTGCACGAAGAAGGTCTCCGGCGCCATCGACAGCACGAACTTGGCGCCGTACTTGGCCTTCAGGGTCTTCAGGGCCGAGATCAGGTTGACGATCACCGGAGTTGTCGGGTTCTTGAAGTCCGTGTCGCTCGCGTTCAGGGAGAGCGAGTGGCCCTCGAAGTCGATGTCCAGGCCGTCCAGGCCGTAGGTGTCGATGATGTTCGAGACGGACGAGACGAAGGTGTCCCTGGCTGCTGTCGTGGTGAGTTGGACCTGGCCGTTCGCGCCGCCGATCGAGATCAGCACCTTCTTGCCCGCCGCCTGCTTGGCCTTGATCGCCGCCTTGAAGTCGGCGTCCGATTCGACGTTCGCGCACTCCGTCACCGGGCAGCGGTTGAAGCGGATGTCGCCCGAGGTGGTGGAGGTCGGCTCGCCGAAGGCCAGGTCGATGACGTCCCAGCTGGCGGGCACGTCGGCCAGGCGCGTGTAGCCGGCGCCGTTGGCGAAGCTCGCGTGGAGGTAGCCGACCAGGGCATGAGTGGGCAGGTCGCCCGAGCCACCGCCTGAGCCCGCGGTGGTCGTGGCGGTCACCGCTGCCGACTTCGCCGACTCGCCGGCGTCGTTGCTCGCGGTGACCTGGAAGCTGTACGCCGTGGACGCGGACAGGCCGCTCACGGTGGCCGAAGTGTCGGTCGCCGTCTGGACCTTGGTGCCGTTCCGGTAGATCGAGTAGCTGGTGGCGCCGGTGGCCGCCGTCCAGGACAGGGCGACG
This sequence comes from Streptomyces sp. NPDC001002, assembly GCF_053599215.1. Taxonomy (NCBI): domain Bacteria; kingdom Bacillati; phylum Actinomycetota; class Actinomycetes; order Kitasatosporales; family Streptomycetaceae; genus Streptomyces; species Streptomyces sp. NPDC001002. The sequence goes on from NZ_JBSFLV010000010.1 coordinate 7,686, forward strand.
GAGGACGAGGTGATCGTGCCGGTCCTGAGGCCGGTCGGGGCGGCGGGCGGCTGGCCGGTGCTGCCGCCGGGGCCGATGAGGGAGATGTCGTCGGCGTAGTAGGCCCCGGTGCCGTACCAACCATGGGTGTAGAGAGTGACCTTGGTGGTGGCGGCGCCGGTGGTGAAGGTCGTGGTGAGCTTCTGCCAGTCGGGGGCGGACTGGGTCCAGGTGGAGACGTCGGTGGTGCCGGTGCCGTTCGCACCGAGATAGACGTAGGAGCCGCGGACATAACCACTCAGCGTGTACTGGGAGTTCGGCTGGACGGTCACCGTCTGCGCACACTGGGCGTAGTCGCTGCCGGCCGGGGTTGCCTGCAGCGCGGAACTCCCGCTGTGCACGGGCGAGTTCACCGTCGTGGCGGCCGAACAGGTCCAGCTGTCGAGGCCGGACTCGAAGCCTCCGTTCTTCGCCAGGTCCGCGTCGGCCGCACGGGCGGCCGACGAGAGCGCGGTGATTCCGGGCACGGCCAGCAGGGTGGCCGTGAGCAGGGCGAGGAAGGGTCTGAAGCGGTCCACAAGTGCCTCCGGGCATGGGGGAATTGGAGGGGTGGAGCGCGCTCAATTTGGTCCAGACCAATCCTGTTGTCAAGACCTTCTGCCGCTACCCGCCTTCATCGCCTCCTGTCATCGCCCGTCCCGGGCGGCTGCCGTCATCGCCCGTCGTCATCGGTCGCCAGCCCGGCCGCCGCTTCGTGCATGGCGAGTTCGAGCAGGGCCGGATCGGTGAGCGTGCCCGAGCCGTCCGGTGGGACCAGCCAGCGGACTCCTCCGGTGGAGCGGCCCGGATACGGCACGACGATCCAGGTACCGGCGCCCGCCGTACGGATGCCGGTGCCGAGCCAGCGCGCGGCCGTCCCGGGCGGCACGAAGAACCCCATCCGGTTGTCGCCGAAGTCGACGAGCACAGGCCCGGGTTGGTCCAGCACCCGGGTGAGCACGTCGAGCGTGGGATAGCCGAGCTCGCCCGGCAGGATCAGTACGTCCCACGCCTTGCCGGCGGGCAGCAGGGCCACCCCCAGCGGATTGCGTTCCCATTCCCAGCGGCAAGCCTCGGGGTCGGGTGCCACCGATGCCAGCCAGTCGACCGCCGTCTTCGCCCCAGTCATGAGACGACCTCCCTCTGTGTCGTGGACGCTGGTCGCGTCACGAGAGAGAGGGAGGTCTTGCGGGGAGCATTACGCGGGTTCCGGCACCCCGTTGGAGTGAACCGGATCACACCTCGCGAAAGCGGCGTTCAGCTGTCGAAGCCCAGGCCGAAGCGGTCCATCGTCCGCAGCCACAGGTTGCGCCGGCCGTCGTGCGAATCGGCTCGGGCCAGCGACCACTTGGTGAGGGCGATGCCCGTCCAGGCGAACGGCTCGGGCGGAAACGGCAGCGGCTTCCTGCGGACCATCTCCAGGCGGGTCCGCTCGGTGTCCTCGTCGTCCAGCAGGTCGAGCATCACGTCGGCGCCGAAGCGGGTGGCGCCGACGCCGAGGCCCGTGTACCCGGCCGCGTACGCCACGTTCCCCCGGTGCGCGGTGCCGAAGAACGCCGAGAAGCGCGAGCAGGTGTCGATCGCGCCGCCCCACGCGTGCGAGAAGCGGACGCCCTCCAACTGCGGGAAGCAGGTGAAGAAATGCCCCGCGAGCTTCGCGTACGTCTCCGGGCGGTCGTCGTACTCCCGGCGCACCCGGCCGCCGTACGGGTAGATCGCGTCGTAACCGCCCCACAGGATCCGGTTGTCGGCGGAGAGCCGGAAGTAGTGGAACTGGTTCGCCGAATCACCGAGACCCTGACGGTTCTTCCAGCCGATCGACGCCAACTGCTCGTCGCTGAGCGGCTCGGTCATCAGCGCGTAGTCGTAGACCGGGACGGTGTACGCCCGTACGCGCTTGACCAGGTTGGGGAAGATGTTGGTGCCGAGCGCGACCTTGCGGGCCCGGACCGAGCCGTAGGGGGTGCGTACGGCCATGCCGGCGCCGTACGGCTTCAGGGCGAGGGCGGGAGTGTGCTCGTAGACGCGGACGCCGAGCCGGACGCAGGCCTGCTTCAACCCCCAGGCCAGCTTCGCGGGGTGGAGCATCGCCACGCCCCCGCGGTCCCAGAGGCCGGCCTGGAAGGTCGGTGAGTCGACTTGTTGCCGTACCGCTTCGGCGTCCAGGAACTCGACGCCCTCGGCGAGACCGGCCCGCTCCATCTCCTCGTACCAGTCGCGCAGTTCGGCCGCCTGGTACGGCTCGGTCGCCACGTCGATCTCGCCGGTGCGCTCGAAGTCGCAGTCGATGCCGTGCCGGGCGACCGCGCTCTCGATCTCGTCGAGGTTGCGGGCGCCCAGCTTCTCCAGCTTGTGGATCTCCTCGGGCCAGCGGGCGAGGCCGTTGGGCAGGCCGTGGGTGAGGGAGGCGGCGCAGAAGCCGCCGTTGCGGCCCGAGGCGGCCCAGCCCACCTCGCGGCCTTCCAGCAGGACGACATCCCGTCGCGGATCGCGCTCCTTGGCGATGAGCGCGGTCCACAGTCCGCTGTATCCGCCGCCGACGACCAGCAGATCGCAGGTCTCGGCGCCGGTGAGCGCGGGCTCGGGGTGGGGCTTGCCGGGATCTTCGAGCCAGTACGGGACCGGCTGTGCGTCGGAGAGTGACTTCGTCCACTTGCTCATGGCGCTCGGGGCCATGATTTCAACTCCCTACAGCGGCTTTGCGTTTACGCCTTTTGCCTGTTGCGGCGATTTCCGAGAACCATGGAGAACAGCACCAACAGTACGGCGACCAGGAACATCGCCGTGCCGATGACATTGATCTGTACGGGTGTTCCGCGCTGTGCCGAACCCCAGACGAACATGGGGAAGGTGACGGTCGAGCCCGCGTTGAAATTGGTGATGATGAAATCGTCGAAGGAGAGCGCGAAGGAAAGCAGCGCGCCCGCGGCGATTCCGGGGGCCGCAATGGGCAGGGTGACGCGCAGGAAGGTCTGCGCCGGGCCGGCGTAGAGGTCCTGGGCGGCCTGCTCCAGGCGCGGGTCCATCGACATCACGCGCGCCTTGACGGCGACGACGACGAAGCTGAGGCAGAACATGATGTGTGCGATCAGGATCGTCCAGAAGCCCAGCGGCGCACCGAGGTTGAGGAACAGGGTGAGCAGCGAGGCGGCCATGACGACCTCGGGCATCGCCATCGGCAGGAAGATCAGCGAGTTCACGGAGCCGCGCGCGCGGAAGCGGTAGCGGACCAGCGCGAAGGCGATCATCGTGCCGAGCGCGGTCGCGCCGACGGTCGCCCAGAAGGCGATCTGGAGGCTGAGCGAGAGCGAGCCGCACATGTCGGCGACCCCGCACGGGTCCTTCCAGGCGTCGAAGGAGAACTGCTGCCATTCGTAATTGAAGCGCCCCTTCGGTTTGTTGAAGGAGAACACCGTGACGACGACGTTCGGCAGCAGCAGATAACCGAGGGTCAGAAGTCCCGCGATGACGACGAGATGGCGCTTGAGCCAGGTGACGACGGGCATTTAGACCAGATCCTCCGTCCCGGACCTGCGGATGTAGATGGTGACCATGAGGAGAATCGCCGCCATGAGGATGAAGGAGAGGGCCGCGGCCGTCGGATAGTCCAGGATCCGCAGGAACTGCGTCTGGATGACGTTTCCGATCATGCGGGTGTCGGTGGAGCCGAGGAGTTCGGCGTTCACATAGTCGCCGGCCGCCGGGATGAACGTCAGCAGCGTCCCGGAGACCACACCCGGCATCGACAGCGGGAAGGTCACCTTGCGGAAGGTCGTGAAGGGCTTCGCGTACAGATCACCGGCCGCCTCGTGCAGCCGCCCGTCGATGCGTTCCAGCGAGGTGTAGAGCGGCAGCACCATGAACGGCAGGAAGTTGTACGTCAGTCCGCAGACCACGGCGAGCGGGGTGGCCAGCACGCGGTCGCCGGAGGTCCAGCCGAGCCAGCTGGTGACGTCCAGGATGTGCAGCGTGTTGAGGGCGCCGACGACCGGGCCGCTGTCCGCGAGGATCGTCTTCCAGGCGAGGGTGCGGATCAGGAAGCTGGTGAAGAAGGGCGCGATCACCAGGATCATGATCAGGTTCCGCCAGCGGCCCGCGCGGAAGGCGATCAGATACGCCAGCGGATAGCCGAGCAGCAGACACAGCACGGTCGCGGCGGCGGCGTAGAGGACCGAGCGCAGGAACTGCGGCCAGTACTCGCTCAGCGCGTCCCAGTAGGTCGCGAAGTGCCAGGTGACCTTGTAGCCGTCCTCCAGGGAGCCCGTCTGCACGGAGGTGGAGGCCTGGTAGATCATCGGCAGCGCGAAGAAGACCACCAGCCAGAGCAGACCGGGCAGCAGCAGCCAGTACGGCGTCCAGCGGCCCCGCTTGCGCGGCGGCTTCTTCTCGGGGGCCGGCGCCAGAGGTGGCGCCTCGGTGGCTGCGGCCATCAGGCGGCCTCCTCCTCGATGTCGACGCCGGCGTCGATGTCCTGGGCCGCGTCGAGGCCGAAGGTGTGGGCCGGGTTCCAGTGCAGGACGACCTCGGCGCCGGGCCGCAGCCGGGCGTCGCGGTCGATGTTCTGGGCGTAGACCTCGAACTCGGGGCAGACCGGGCTGTCGATGACGTACTGCGTGGAGACGCCGATGAAGCTGGAGTCGACGATCTTGCCGGTGATGCGGTTGCGGCCCTCGGGGATCTCGCCTGCCTCGTCGGCGTGGGTGAGGGAGATCTTCTCGGGGCGTACGCCGACCAGCACCTTGCCGCCGGTGGTGGTCGGCGCCGAACAGCGCGCCTCGGGCAGCACCAGCTTGCCGCCGCCCGCCTTGAGGACGATGTCGTCGCCGCTCTTGGTGTCGACCTCGGCCTCGATCAGGTTGGACGTGCCGAGGAAGTTGGCGACGAACGTGGTGTTGGGGTTCTCGTACAGGTCGGTGGGCGAGCCGAGTTGCTCGACGCGGCCCGCGTTCATCACGGCGACCGTGTCGGCCATGGTCATGGCCTCCTCCTGGTCGTGCGTGACGTGCACGAAGGTGATGCCGACCTCGGTCTGGATGCGCTTGAGCTCCAGCTGCATCTGGCGGCGCAGCTTGAGGTCGAGGGCGCCGAGGGGCTCGTCGAGCAGGAGCACCTTCGGGGTGTTGATCAGCGCGCGGGCCACGGCGACGCGCTGCTGCTGGCCGCCGGAGAGCTGGTGGGGCTTCTTCCGTGCCTGCTCGCCGAGTTGGACCAGGTCGAGCATGTCCTCGACCTGCTTCTTCACCGACTTGATGCCGCGCCGGCGCAGGCCGAAGGCGACGTTCTCGAAGATGTCGAGGTGCGGGAAGAGGGCGTAGGACTGGAAGACGGTGTTCACCGGCCGCTTGTAGGGCGGCAGATGGGTCACCTCCTGGTCGCCCAGGAACACGGTCCCGCTGCTCGGCTCCTCCAGGCCCGCGATCATCCTGAGGGTGGTGGTCTTGCCGCAGCCGGAGGCGCCGAGCAGGGCGAAGAAGGAGCCCTGCGGCACGGTCAGGTCCAGCGGGTGGACGGCGGTGAAGGCGCCGTAGGTCTTGCTGATTCCGGAGAGGCGGACGTCGCCGCTGTTGTCCGTGGTGTTCATGGTCGTCACGCCCCTGTGAGCTTCGCGAACTTCTCTTCGTAGGCCGTCTCTTCCTTCGCGCTCAGTGAGCGGAAGGCATGGGACTTGGCGGCCATGGCCTGGTCGGGAATGATCAGCGGGTTCTCGGCCGCCGACTTGTCGATCTTCGCCAGATAGGGCTTCACGCCGTCGACGGGCGTCACGTAGTTGATGTAGGCGGCGAGGTCGGCGGCCTGCTGGGGCTCGTAGTAGAAGTCGATGAGCCGCTCGGCGTTCGTCTTGTGGCGCGCCTTGTTGGGGATCAGCATGTTGTCGGTCGACGTCATGTAGCCGCTGTCCGGGATGACGAAGTCGACGTCCGGGCTGTCCGCCTTGAGCTGGACCACGTCACCGGCCCAGGCGATACAGGCCGCGAAGTCGCCCTTGGTGAGGTCGGACGTGTAGTCGTTGCCGGTGAAGCGGCGGATCTGGCCCTTGTCGACGGCCTTCTGGATGCGGGCGACCACCGCGTCGAAGTCGTCGTCGGTGAACTTCGCCGGGTCCTTGCCCATGTCCAGCAGCGTCATCCCGATGCTGTCGCGCATCTCCGACAGGAAGCCCACCCTGCCCTTGAGCTTGGGGTTGTCCAGCAGATCGGAGACCGACTTCACCTCGACGCCGTCGAGCGCCTTCTTGTTGTAGGCGATGACGGTGGAGATGCCCTGCCATACGTAGGAGTAGGCGCGGCCCGGGTCCCAGTCCGGGTTGCGGAACTGGGCCGACAAGTTGGCGTAGGCGTGCGGAAGATGGGACGGGTCCAGTTTCTGGACCCACCCCAGACGGATCAGGCGGGCGGCCAGCCAGTCGGTGAGGACGATGATGTCGCGGCCGGTGTCCTGGCCCGCGGCGAGCTGCGGCTTGATCTTGCCGAAGAACTCGTTGTTGTCGTTGATGTCCTCGGTGTACTTGACCGTGATGCCGGTCCGTTTGCGGAACGCGTCCAGCGTCGGGTGGTGCTTGCCGCTGTCGTCCACGTCGATGTACTCGGTCCAGTTGGAGAAGTTGACGGTCTTCTCCGTGGCCGAGTGGTCGTCGGCGGACACGCCGCCCTGGGTCTTGCCGGCCGCGGGGATCCCGCAGGCGCTCAGTGCGCCGACGCCGCCGAGCGCGAGCGCGCCGCCCGCGGAGGCGCGCAGCAGCGAACGGCGGGTGAGGGCGGCCCTCCCGTTGCGGAAGCTGCGCCGCATGGCGGCCACCTGGGCCGGGGAGAGGCGTTCGGGCTCGTACTGCTCCATGCGCTTGCTGCCCTTTCAGGAGGGACGAGGTTGAGGCCGTGGTCGGCGGCCGGTCTTCCCGCCCGGCGGTAGCCGGAGATGAACTACAGCCGGTCCCCGAAGATCGTGCGGTGCCAGTCCTTCCTGGCCACCGCGGTGTTGTCGAACATCACGTGCTTGATCTGGGTGTACTCCTCGAAGGAGTACGCCGACATGTCCTTGCCGAAGCCGGATGCCTTGTATCCACCGTGCGGCATCTCGCTGATGATCGGGATGTGATCGTTGATCCACACGCAGCCCGCCTTGATGTCGCGGGTGGCGCGGTTGGCCCGGTAGACGTCGCGGCTCCAGGCGGAGGCGGCGAGGCCGTACGGGGTGTCGTTGGCGAGCGCGATGCCCTCGTCGTCGGTGTCGAAGGGCAGGACCACCAGGACCGGGCCGAAGATCTCGGACTGGACGACCTCGCTGTCCTGGGCCGCGTCGGCGATCAGGGTGGGCCGGTAGTAGGCGCCCTTCTCCAGCTCCCCGCCGGGCGCCTCGCCGCCGGTCACCACGCGCGCGTAGGCACGCGCCCGGTCGACGAAACCGGCGACGCGGTCGCGCTGGACGTGCGAGATGAGCGGGCCGAGGTCGGTGCCCCCGGCGAAGGGGTCGCCGAGCCGGACGGTCTCCATCAGGGCGGCCGTCCTCTCGACGAACGCCTCGTAGAGGGGGCGCTGCACGTACGCGCGCGTGGCGGCGGTGCAGTCCTGGCCTGTGTTGATGAGCGCGCCCGCGACCGCGCCGTTGGCGGCGGCCTCCAGGTCGGCGTCGTCGAACACGACGAAGGGCGCTTTGCCGCCGAGCTCCAGGTGCAGGCGCTTGACGGTGGCCGTCGCGATCTCGGCGACGCGCTTGCCGACGGCGGTGGAGCCCGTGAAGGACGTCATCACCACGTCGGGGTGGCCGACCAGGTGCTCGCCCGCCTCCTTGCCCGTGCCGGTGACGATGTTGACGACTCCGTCCGGGATGCCGGCGTCGGTGACGGCCTGGGCGAACAGGAGTGAGGTCAGCGGGGTCAGCTCGGCGGGCTTGAGGACGATCGTGTTGCCCGCGGCGATCGCCGGGAGGATCTTCCAGGCGGCCATCTGGAGCGGGTAGTTCCAGGGCGCGATGGAGCCGACGACACCGATGGGCTCGCGACGGACGTACGAGGTGTGGTCGCCGGAGTACTCGCCGGCGGACTGGCCCTGGAGGTGCCGTGCGGCGCCGGCGAAGAAGGAGGTGTTGTCGATCGTGCCCGGCACGTCGAACTCGCGGGACAGCTTCAGCGGCTTGCCGCACTGGAGGGATTCGGCGCGGGCGAAATCCTCGGCGCGGTCGGCGAGCACGGCGGCGAGCCGATGCAGGGCGTCGGAGCGGTCGCCGGGGGTGGCCGCGGACCAGGCGGGGAACGCCTCGCGGGCGGCGGCGACGGCCGCGTCCACGTCCTCCGGGCCGGCCAGCTCGTAGGTGAGGACCTCCTCGCCGGTCGACGGGTCGACGACGGTGTGCGTACGGCCGGAGGTGCCCTTGGTCAGGCGGCCGGCGATGTACTGGGCGCCGTCCGCGAAGCGGTCCTGCGCCGGGAATCGGTCCGGGGTGGCATTGCCCGGCTTGTGCATGTCGCTCTCCTCCGCCGGAGCCCCTCGGTCGCGGGGGCGGGTGGCGTAGCTCCAGCTCGATTTGAGTGCCGATCCTGACAGAGCAAAGGGCGTCCAACAAGTGATTCCGTTGTTGCCTTTTGGTTACGCGACGGAATCTGTCGACCAGGTGTCGAGTGACCACGGGAAAGGGCGGACGGAATGTCAGTGGTGGCTGCCAGACTCGCGTGCATGGGACGGATCACGGGGACGATCGATTCACAGGAAACGCTGGTCAAGGCGGTCCGTGCGGGGGCGAAGATCAAGTACCTGCACTTCTGGGGGCACCGGCCGCGGGCGGACGGTCGGGTCGGTTCGAGCTGTCTGAGCCAGTGGTGGCCGGCGCCGTTCACGGTGGACGGGGTGGAGTACGGCACGGCCGAGCACTGGATGATGGCGCGGAAAGCGCGGCTGTTCGGGGACGCGGAGGCGGAGCGGCGCGTCCTGGACGCGGGGCATCCCTCGCTCGCCAAGAAGGCGGGACGGCTGGTGCGCGGCTTCGACGAGGCGACATGGGCGCGGGAGCGGTTCGGGATCGTGGTCGAGGGCAGCGTCCACAAGTTCGCGGCGCACGCGGATCTACAGGAGTACCTGCTGACCACGGGTGACCGTGTGCTGGTCGAGGCGAGTCCCGTGGACCGGGTCTGGGGCATCGGCCTCGCGGCGGACGACCCCGCGGCCCAGGATCCGCAGCGGTGGCGGGGGCCGAACCTGCTGGGCTTCGCGCTGATGGAGGCGCGGGAGCAGCTTCGGGAGGCGAGCGATGAGGGTGGCGGGGGTGACGGGGACGGGGAGTAGCGGAACCGGCGGAGGTCAGCCCTGGGTCAGCAGAGGGGCCGAGATGCCGGGGGCCGAGTCGTAGTAGGAGCCGTCGTCCGTGCTGCTGCTGTCGTCGTCGTTCACGGCGATCACGATTCCGACGATCACCAGGGCGATCGTGGCGAGGCCGAGGACGATCCCGATGATCCCCGTGATGAGGCCGGACTGCGCCTGGCCGCGATTGGTGGCCTCGCCGCGTTCGGCTCGGCGCTTGCCCTTGACGGCGAAGACCACGGCGAGGACGCCGAGGATGACGGAGAGGATGCCGTACACGCAGAAGAGGCAGCAGGACAGGATGCCCAGCACCATGGCGGCGGTGCCCATGCCGTTCTGCGGGGGCGGCTGCATGCCGGGCCAGCCGTAGCCCTGCGGGTAAGCGGGGTAGCCGTAGCCGCCGGGGCCCTGCGGGGCGGGGCCGGTCGGGGCGAACGGCGGGGGCGGCACGGCGGAGTCGGACCAGCCGGGCGGGGGCGTGCCGGGAGCGCCGTAGGTGGGGGCGCCGAAACCGGGGGCGGCCTGACCAGGGGCGCCGGTGCCCTGGCCGGGCGGGGCGAAGCCGTCGGACGGCAGGGCCGCCATCGTGGCCTGGTCGTGCACGGACGGCGGCTGCGGGTACGCCTGCGGCGGCGGATACGCGGACGGCGGGGGCGACTGGGGCTGCTCGCCGGGCCCGGGGCGGGCGCCCTTGTCCAGCGACGTCTTCTCCTCGGGCGGCGGTGCCCACGGGTCGCGTTCCGCGCCCGTTCCCCCGCCCGGCTGTGTCCCGTCCACCACGTTCCCGTCCCCCTCGATCGATCGCCAGGCCATGGTAAAGCCTGCCGCTGAACAGCTCACCGGCCGGTTGGCCGCCCAGGCCTTCGGCCGACCCGCGGCGCGGCCGGTCGCCCGACCCGCGGCCCGCCCAGCCGCGTGACCCGTCGCCCGCGGCCCGTGGCCCGTCGCCCACGGCCCGTGGCCCGATCGAGCTCTGCCGCAGCCCCGCCGCACCACCGTCCGCGCCCGCCGCCGGGTTCACCGCCGGTTCGCGGTTCTGCCCGCCGCCCTGTTCGTCGCCCTGCCCCCGCCCTGTTCGTCGCCCGGCCCGTGGCCCGGTCGCCCAGCACCCCGTCGGTCCCTCGCCTCGTCCGAACCGACCTCACGTCCCGTTCGCCCCCGGCCTACGATGATCCCTGAACCATCGATCAGCCGATCACCCGCGTCCCGTGAGGCCGAGTCGCCCTGGGGCGCCGTTTTGGGGAGGAACCCCTTGACCGACCACCTCGACGCGTCCGTCGCCCCGCGTGAGCTGCACGCCTTCATCGCCGGGCTGCCCAAGGCCGAACTGCACGTGCATCACGTGGGCTCCGCCTCCCCGCGCATCGTCTCGGAACTGGCCGCACGGCACCCCGACTCCCAGGTGCCCACCGATGCCGAGGCACTCGTCGACTACTTCACGTTCACGGACTTCGCGCACTTCATCGACGTGTATCTGTCCGTCGTGGATCTGATCCGGACCCCGGAGGACGTGCGGCTGCTGACCTACGAGGTGGCACGCGAGCTGGCCCGGCAGCAGGTGCGGTACGCCGAGCTGACCATCACGCCGTACTCCTCGACCCGCCGCGGGATCGACGAGCGGGCCTTCATGGACGCGATCGAGGACGCCCGCAAGGCGGCCGAGGCCGAGTTCGGGACCGTGCTGCGGTGGTGCTTCGACATTCCCGGCGAGGCGGGCCTTGAGGCCGCGGAGGAGACCGTGCGGCTGGCCACCGACGACCGGCTGCGCCCGGAGGGCCTCGTGTCGTTCGGGCTCGGCGGGCCCGAGATCGGCGTACCGCGGCCGCAGTTCAAGCCCTACTTCGACCGGGCGATCGCCGCCGGGCTGCGGTCGGTGCCGCACGCCGGCGAGACCACGGGACCGGAGACGGTGTGGGACGCGCTGACGTATCTGCGCGCGGAGCGCATCGGGCACGGGACGAGCTCGGCCCAGGACCCGAAGCTGCTCGCGCACCTGGCCGAGCAGCGGATCGCGCTGGAGGTGTGCCCGACCTCCAACATCGCCACGCGCGCGGTCCGCACCCTCGACGAGCACCCGATCAAGGAGTTCGTGGCCGCCGGGGTCGTCGTCACGATCAACTCCGACGACCCGCCGATGTTCGGCACCGACCTGAACAACGAGTACGCGGTCGCCGCCCGGCTGCTCGACCTCGACGAGCGGGGGCTCGCGGAGCTGGCGAAGAACGCCGTCGACGTCTCCTTCCTCGACGCGCCCGGCAAGGCGCGGATCCGTGCGGAGATCGACACCTTCACCACGGCGTGGCTCGCCCCCTGAGTCACGGAGTCACCACAATGGGGTCCATGCAGAAGGTGACCGCAGTCGCCCATCGCGGCGACCCCTACCGTGCCCGTGAGAACACCACCGACTCGCTGCGTTCCGCGTTCCGAATGGGCGCGGACGCGGTCGAGTTCGACGTACGGCTGACCAAGGACGACGTCCCCGTGCTGTTGCACGACGACACGCTGAAACGGCTGTGGGAGCACGACCGGCCGATCAGGTCGCTGTCGGCCGACGAGGTGCGGGGGCTCACGGACGGCGGGATCCCGACCCTCGCGGAGGCGCTGGCCGCGACCGAGGGCCGCCGGGTCATGGTCGACCTGCCCGGCGACCCGGAGCTGCCGGCCGTGCGGCGGATCGTGGACGTCGTGCGCGAGAGCGGCGCGGCGGACCGGGCGTACTACACCGCGGACGCCCCCGCGATGCTCGCCGTCCGGGCCGCCGACCCGGCCGCCGAGATCGCGCTGACCTGGAAGTCGCTGGCGCCCCCGCGGCCCGCGCTGCTGGAGGCGGTGCGCCCGCGCTGGCTCAACTACCGCTTCGCGCTGGTGGATCGGGACCTCGCGACCTACGTCCACCGCTCCGGCTACCTGCTCTCCGTCTGGACCCCCGACACCCGCCGCTCGATGCGCCGCCTGCTCGACTTCGGCGTCGACTCCATCACCACCAACCGCGTCGACGTCCTGCACGCCCTGCGTGACGGCGACAACGAAAGTGACAGCAACGGCGGCTGAGACACCCACAGTTGACGGCTACAGGCGCGAGCGCTGCGCCACCGTCGCCGGGTCCGCCGGGGTCGTACGCGTGGCGTACTGCGGTACGGGGGTGTCGTCCTCGCCGGTGTCGCGGACCAGGCCGTAGCGGATCGCGCCCTGGGCGGGGCCGGTGGTGACGTCCTTCTCGACCGCGTCCCAGGTGGTGGGGAAGACGTTCAGGCCGTAGTCGGCGCCGCGTTCGTTCACGGTGAGGGTGACGGTGCCGTCGACGTAGAAGTATTCGTTCTGCCACATCTGCTGGGTGCCGGCGGGCAGGACCGCGAAGCCGGTGGCCGAACTGCCCATGCCGGTCGCGGAGTTGTCGGTCGTGCTGACCCGGTCGTCCATGCGCTTGCCGCCGCCCGAGGCGACGTGGAAGAGCTTGCCCTGCAGACCGGTCCAGCTCGGCATGACCAGGCTGCCGGCCCGGTACTGCGGCGAGATCTGCCAGCGGACCAGGACATAGCCCTTGCCGGTGAGGGTTACAGCGTCCCCGCGGTGGTTCATCGTGGCGTGCGCGCCGCCGGTGCTGGTGACGCCGGATCCGGGGCGGTGCGGGAGGGCGGCGGGCGGGGTGTCGGGGTCCGGGGCCCGGTCGACGGCGTCCACGACACTGCCGTACAACGCGGTCGCCTTCTTCGTGGGTGACGGGGACGGGGAGTCGGACGGCGACGACGAGGGCGGGGTGGACGGGGACGGGGAGCGGTAGGTGGCCGTGGGGGTGGTCACCGCGCGCGGGGGCGGGGTGTCGGCCGGCCGCGTCACCACGTACGCGCCGCCCGCGACGATGGTCGCGCTCGCCGTCACCGCGACGGCCGGCTTGGTGAGCGCGCCGAGCAGTTTGGCGGACCAGCCGGCCGAGGTCGCGGCCGCCGCCGTCTTGCCGCCGAGGGCAAGGGACATGGTGAAGCCGACGGGGAGCGGGACGAGGGCGATGCCGACGAGCAGGCGTTCGGCGGGTACGACGGACTCGCGCGTGTCCGAGCAGTAGGCGCAGCCCCTGATGTGCCGGGCCAGGCGCTTGCGCCAGACCGAGTCGGGGCGGCCGGTCCAGCGGCCGGTCAGCTCGCGCAGCTCCGGGCAGGCGCCGTCCAGCGCCCGCACGATGCCGCGCGCGGTCTCCAGGCGCTCCTTCATCCGCTGGACGCGCACGGCCGCGTGCTGCCGGCTGATGCCGACGGCCGCCGCCAGCTCGCGTCGGCCCAGCTCCCCCGCGACCTCCAGCCACCACAGCGACAGCAACTGCCGGTCCTCGTCGTCCAGCCAGCGCACCGCCTCGGCGACCTCGCGCCGCTGGCCCTCCAACTGGAGCCGCAGCACGGTGAGTTCGGCGAAGTCGGTGGCCTCGCGGGCGGCCGACTCGTCCAGTTTCTCCGTCGACCTGCGCCGGGCCCGGTCCCGTATCTGCCGCATGGCGATGGCCATCAGCCAGGACCGGAAGCTGTCCGGGTCGCGCAGGGAGCCGAGGTTGTCGACGGCGCGCAGCATGGTCTCCTGGACGACGTCGTCGACGTCCGCGTGGCCGTTCAGGGCGCGGCCGACGACGTTGTAGACCAACGGCAGCCAGCCCGCCACCAGTTCGTCCAGCGCCTGCCGGTCACCGGCCTGCGCCGCCGCGATGGTGGAACGCCACTGCCGCCCGTCCACGTCCGTCCTCTCCAAGGTCATCCGTCCTCCGACCGCACCTTCTCAGCCGCGCGTGTGGTGGTGGCTCCCGGGGTGTGGGGGGGGCGGCGGGTGCGAGTGGAGACGTAGCGGGGGCAGGCGGGATAACACTTTTTCACGCCGGGACCGTCTCCCGCAGACGCCATCCCCGTAGGGGTCATCCCTCACAACACCCTTGTTATGTAAGGGAGTTGCTCAGGGTTCGGTCAGGGTCCTGCCCCTCCCCGCCGACGATCCGCGGGTGGCGTCCGCGGCAGAGGCTGATCGATGACAGTGACCGCCGACACAGCCCTCTGGAGCAGCCGATGCGTGCGCGTACCCCCGTTCTCGCCGTCTCTGTCGTCCTCGCCCTTGCAGCGGCTGGCCCATTGGCTGCGCCCGCCTCGGCCGTGCCGGCCTCAACCGCGGTCGGCAGCCCGGCCACCGCCCCGGACGCCGAAGCCCTGCGTGCCGCGATCGCCGGGTTACCGGACGCGGACGCGACGGCGGCTCTCGTCCGGGTCGGGGGCAGGGACGGGAGTTGGAGGGGCAGCGCGGGTGTGCACGATCTGGTGAGCGGGCGGGCGGCGGACCCGGACGCCCGCTTCCGGGCCGGTTCGACGACGAAGGTGGTCACCGCGGCGGCCGTGCTGAAACTGGCCGCACAGGGCCGGATCGACCTGGGCACACCCGTGCAGCGCTACCTCCCCGGGCTGCTGACCTCGCGCTTCAAGCCGATCACCGTACGGCAGTTGCTGAACCACACCAGTGGCATCCAGCCCGGGGACGGGTGGGGCAACGGCGACTTCGAGGCGCAGTACGCGCACCGCTTCGACACGCTCACCCCGCAGCAGGTGGTGGCGTCGGCGGTGGCGAAGGGGCCCGCGTTCCGGCCGGGCCGGCAGCAGCAGTACCTCAACATCAACTACACGATCCTCGGGCTGCTGATCGAGAAGGTGACGGGACACTCGTACGCCGACGAGGCCACGCGGCTCGTGCTGCGGCCCGCCGGGATGCGGGACACGTACTTCCCCGGGACCGATCCCCGGATCCGCGGGCCGCACAACCACGGCTATCAGGCGGTCAAACGGGCCGACGGGACCACGGAGTTCGTCGATGTGACCGACTGGAACCAGGCGGACCGGTTCGCCGCCGGGGACATGATCTCCACGACGGCGGACCTGGAGCGGCTGGTCGACTCCCTCTTCCGGGGGCGGATCGTGTCCGGGCCGCAGTTGCGGGAGATGTTCACCGTCCCGGCGGGGATCAAGGGGGCCAGTTACAGCGCGGGGCTCCAGCGGTTCGTGGTCGACGGCCGGGTGTACTGGGTCAAGTCGGGCTCGCGGTACGGGTACAGCGCGGTGATCGGCGCGACCCGCGACCTCAGCCGGACCCTCGTCTACTCGGTCAACGCGACGGACGCGAAGGGCGAGGAGATGAATCCCGTGGCGCAGCGGATCGCGCTGGCCGCGCTCAAGTAGCCAGTGCCGGGGCGTGGTTCGGGGTGAGGACCTCAAGTCGCTTGATCTTCTGGCGTACGACGTACAGCGGGACGATCCCGATGACACCGAAGGACATGTCGATCACCGTCCACCAGAAGGGGATCCCCCGGATCGGCCCGCAGATCAGGGCCAGCGGGATGATTCCGGCGCAGGCGATCATCGCGAACTCGACGACCCAGATGTTGCGGACGGGGTCGCGGTAGGGGCCGTAGAAGGCGACCGCGATGACGAGATGGGCGAACGCCAGCCAGTCCGTGCCGTAGAGGACGAACGGGTAATCGGCGTCGGCGGTGTCGAGGCCGCGACGGACGTGCTCGATCCACTCCATGAGCGCGGGCAGGTGCTGCGGCACGGACAGGGCGCGCAGGGCGTCCTCGGTCCAGCGCAGTTCGTGGACCAGCGGGAAGGCCGTGGCGCCGCTGAGCACGAGACAGACGACGAAGAGGACCAACCAGGCGCGGATGCCCTTGAGCAGGGCGGCTCTGTCGCTCATGACGGCAGCGTACGCCCGTAGTTGAACATGTTCAAAACCGTGGGCGGGTGATGTCCGAGTGGTGTCAGCCACGCGGTGCGGAGGTGCGGACCGACGACGGCGCCACGGAGGCCGTGTCCCGTACGTCCGTCGGTACCGATGACGGCGCTACGGAGGAGGACTCCGTGGCGCGCTGCCCGGGCGGGGTGCTGGACGGCATCCGGCTGGGGACGGGGGTCGCGGGGGTGGGGGTCACCGGGCTGGGGACCCGCGTCCGGTCGGGGCCGGTCGACGGGCCGTCCGACGGACCGCTGGACGGCCCGTTGGACGGGCTGCTCGCCGGGGGCGGGGCCTGCGGGAGCGTCGGGGCGGACGGGGAGTCCGTGGCGGTCAGCCGCAGGGGCAGGACGACGAGGGCGGCGACACCGCAGGTCAGGGCGGCGCCGACGGCCGCCTTGTACAGCTTGCGGCGGGCCGCGCCGCGGCGGATCGCCTCGTAGCGGCCGGTGGGCGGGCCGAGGTATTCGGTGGACGGGCGCAGCAGGACGGTGAGTTCGTCCTCGGGGTCGAAGTCCGGGCCGTCGTCAGAGTGTGTGATCAAGGCTTCTCCTCAGATGGGCGCGGAGCAGTTCGCGGGCCGCGTGGAGGTCGGCCTTGACGGTTCCTTCCTTGCGTCCGGTCAGCGCGGACACCTCCCGGATCGGCATGTCAGCGTAGTAGTGCAGCAGGATCGGCACGCGCAGCCGTTCGGGCAGCGACTGGACCAGGAGTCGTACCGAGGGGTCCTCCTGTTCCGGCTGCGGGCGCACGGCCGCCTCGTCGGTGGCGCGGCGCACGGCCCGGCGCTCGCGCTCCAGTTTGCGCCAGTGGTCCCGGACCAGGTTGGCCGCGGTGACGTAGAGGAATCCACGCGGTTCGGACACGGTCGTCCAGCGCGCCCACAGCCTGGTGAAGGCCTCCGAGGCGATCTCGTGGGCCGTCTCGTCGTCGTCGACGAGCCGGCGGCACCAGCCGGCGAGGCGCGGGTAGAGGGCGGCGAACAGCTCGGACGCGGCCTTCTCGCTGGACCGTTTCAACGTTCTCTGTGTTCTCCATGTGGGGGGGGTGGTGGCGATCGCCTTCGCGGAGGAAGAGCCCGGACCGTCGGCTCGGGTTCCGACGGTCCGGGATCCGGCTACCCGGTCAGCGTCGCGAAGACGATGACGTTGTCCTGGTAGCCGTCACCGGAACGAGGTCCGCCGCATGTGATGAGCCGCAGCTCCGGCCGGTCCACGTTTCCGTACACCTCGTCCGCCGGGAAGTCGGCCTTGGCGACCGTCTTCACGGACGTGACGGCGAACTCCGCGGACTTTCCGTTCTCCAGGCGCGCCACGACCTTGTCCCCCCGGTGCAGCTCCCCGAGGTGCCGGAACACCCCGTCCCCGTAGGAGCCGACCGTGACATGGCCGAGGATCACCGAGGGGCCGGTCTGACCCGGGGTCGGTGAGTGCCGGTACCAGCCCGCCCGGTCATGCGCGGCGATCGGCGGCACCTCGACGGTGCCGTCGACCGCCAGCCCCAGCCGCATGACCGACGTGTCGACCCCGATGGCCGGGATCTTCAGGCCGACCGGGACCGAACGCCCCAGCGCCGCCGCCGACTTGGCGGGCGGCGGGACGGAGGCCTCGGACGACGCGGAGGAGGCGGACGACGGCGGTGGGCTCGCGGAGCTTCCGGTCGTGGTGCCGGGGCCGCCGCAGGCGACGAGCAGCGAGGCCAGCGCCGCCCCGGCGAAGGCGCGCCTGGAGAGGGGGCTCATACCCCGTTCGCCCGGCGGCGGCGGACGAGGAGGACCCCGCCGCCCAGGACGACCGCCGCGGCGGCGCCCCCACCGATCAGCGTGGTCGTGCCGGTGCCGGAGGAGGGGGTGACCTCGCCGGTGTTCGGCGCACCGCCGGGCCGGACGGAGACCTGGGCGTCGGACGGCCCGCGGGTCGGCTCGGCGCTGGCGGCGCGGCTCGGGACGGGGGACGGCGCCTTGGTCGGCGCGGCGGACTGGCTGGGGACGGGCGACGGGGACGTGTCGTCGGCGAACGCGGGCACCGCACCCGCCAGTACGGCGGCGCAGGCGAGTGCCATGGCACTGAGGCCGGTTCGACGCATGAATCGCTCTCTTTCATCGGTTGGCGGTCGGTCGACCGTCGGACGAACGCCACTCGGCGGTCGGCTGACGGATCGAGCGGAGAGACGAGGCAGCCGGCGGGCGGGTTGTAAAGGGCTGGCAAAGTCGCAGATGTCCTTGCGGTGTACGGGAGTTGGCAGGTCGGTTGAGCGGGAGCGGCGAATGGGCGGGAAGTGGGCGGAGCGATCTCCGGCCGCCACGGCGCTGGTTACGTTGAGGCCGTGCGGACACCTCAGCAGTCAGGGAACGGCAGGACCGGCGACTCCCAGCAGGCGCCCCCGCCGACCCGCACCGCCCGGCCGCCCGCGCCTGCCGCGCACCCCCTGCTGGGCGTCCAGAACTCCGCGGGGAACAGGGCCGCCACCCGGACCGTGCGGAGCAATCGCGCCGGACTCCCCCGCCCCGCGCTGCCGGGCATGGACGAGCACCCGGAGACCAAGTTCGAACTGCCCTCCTATCTGCTGCACTTGGAAGCGGCGGGCCTCTCCACGGCCTACGGCCCGACCGGGCACGAGTTCGTGCGGCACGCGGTGGCCGCGGTCGTCGGACGCGGCGACGGCGCCGTCGGTGACCTCGCGGCCGAACTGGCCGGGCGGCCGGAGAGCTTCTTCGGGCAGGGCCGTGCCTTCGCCGTCCAGGGCCGCACCGGCAAGGAGTGGTTCGACGTCACCGTCGCCGTCCGCCGGGCCCCCGACGACCGGCCGCCCGTCTTCCAGCCCCCCGGGCAGGTGTCCACGGTCACGCCGGGCCCGGACACGGCGCCGGTCGCGGAGCTGGAGGACGCCGAGGGCAAGGACACCAAGGTCGACGTCCAGCACAACAGCGGCGCCACCGTGAGCAGTACGGCGGGGAGTTCGTCGAGCAAGGGGGCCGGCGGCATGGGGTTCGGGCTCGCCCCCGTCGTGCCCGGGCTCTTCCTCGGCGGCGCGGCCACCGGCAACGTGCAGCCCTGGCAGTCCTCGCGGGAGACCCGCCGGCAGAAGAACGTGGCCGAGCCGCGCGTCCTGCGCAGCGACAAGGGCTCGGTCGAGGTGACCCGCAAGGTCGTCTACGACGTACGGATCCAGCAGCACGGCAGCGCGGACGCGCAGTCCTTCCAGGGCGCGGGCACGCTCACGCAGCGCGTGCCGACCGAGCATCTGGTGCCGGGCGGCACCGGCGCACCCGTCCCGCCGGCGCCCCTGCACACGGACCCCGTGCGGGCCGCCGCGCTGGCCGACTCGGTCTCCAAGGCCGACTCGCTGGCGCCCGTCGCCGTCGTGGAGACCGGCGCCCCGCAGCGCGGCGGGGGCGGTCTCTTCGACGCGGTCGCCTCCGTGCTGCACCCCTCGATCACCGCGTCCGGCGCGCCCGGCCGGGCCCGGCTGCAGGAGGCGACCGCCACGGCGACCGTCCTGGAGGACATGCCCCGGCTGCTGCGGGACGGCGTGGTCGGCGAGGACCTGCAGTCCAAGGACGGGAAGACGGCGGGCAGTTACCAGCTGCGGGCCCGGCTCACCGGCCTCTCCCCCGCCTGGAGCACCGGCAAGACCCAGCTGCGCACCCACCAGCAGGGCCAGGACTCGGTCGCGGAGAGCGCGGGCAAGGGGCGGGCGATCTCGGGCGGTGTGGGCCCCGCGATCGGCGTCGGCCTGTCCGGCAGCGCGGCGGTCGTGCGGGCCACGGCCATGCCGGTGGCCGGCGCCCGCAAGGCGCGCTTCACGGCGACCGAACAGACCGTCACCAGCCGGCAGGGCGCGGAGGTCCGGGGCGAGAAGGCGCTCTACTTCGGGACGGTCACCATCAGCGCGGAGGGTACGGGTCCGCGGTCGGCCGAGATGGTCCTGCACCCCGAACGCCGGGTCGCCACGCACTCGATGAAGGTGTGGATGAGCCTGCGGGCCGACGAGGCACAGGCGCTCGGGCTGCCGCTGCCGCCGGGGATGACGGCCGGGGAGTTCGTCGAGAAGCCGAAGCGGACCGACGAGAACGGCGACGAGGTGGACGTCGAGCGCCATCTCCCCTACGGCGGCAAGGGATCCAACGTCGCGCTCAGCCAGATCGACACCGGGCCCATGGTGCGGGCCGTGCGCGAGATGTTCGCCACCGATCCCCGACTGGCGGGCTATCTCCCCGCGTTCGGCACCAACCCGCCCTCGGTGTACACCAGCAACGAGGAGGCCGAGGTCCATGGGCGCAATTACCGCGAGCTGATGACCGCCCTCTCGGAGACCAACCTCCGCGTCAACAAGGACCAGTTGCTGTCCACCGGTCTCACGGTCCGGCTGCGCCGCAAGACCACCATGCACGCCCACGACGTCCACCTGCGGGTCAAGGGCGATCTGGGCGACACCGCCTACCAGGGCGACGTCAAGGACTGGCTGGTGCGCGCGCACTCCGGGGTCACCAGCAACTCGCAGAGCGGACGCAGCAGTTCGCGCTCGATCGGCGGTCTGGTGCTCGGCCAGGCCCGGTTGATACCGAGCGTGCTGACCGCCGCGGCCCGCTACGAGCGGCACAGCACCGGCAACCGGCGCAACCAGGCCGGTCCCACCGGCCGTTCGGACATCGTGACCAACGGCTCCGAGTCGGCGAGCGCCTTCGCGGCGCCGCTGCGCCTGGACGTGGACGTCACCATGACGTCCCGGCCGCGCAAACTGGCCCGTACCGTCACTCCCGGCTCGCCGGGCCAGCACGGTCCGGAGTCCCGGCAGTTGGGCGGGCTGCATCTGCCGGAACAGGACGTACGGCTGCTCACGCCGACCGAGTTCACGCTGGACGAGGAGGGCAAGGAGCGGCTCGACGCCGTGGTCGAGGCCCGCAAGGCGCAGGCGCCGAGGCCCGATCACGACTTCGCCGCCGAGGGCATCGGTGACCTGGCCGCGGTGACCCCGCGGCCGTCCGCCGGACGGGTGCTGCGGGACTGGCAGTTGGTGGAGACCCTCGACGGCGAGCCCGTGCGCGCCCTGGCCTACGAGCTGCTCGCGCAGGCCGCCGCCCGGGACAAGGGTCTGCGCAGGGACACCGCGCTGGAGGCGGAGGGGCTCGCGCCCCGGCAGGCGCTGGAGGAGCGGTTCGGTGAGCGGTCGATCCAGGGCGCGCTGCGCCAGGCCGCGTCCTCGGGCTGGGTGGTGAAGAACCTCCGCTATCCGCGCCGGCTCGCGTCCCTCAACGGCGCGGTCGGCACCCGGATCGCTCTCGCCAACCCCAAGTACCTCCAGACGGGTTCGGGGCCGGGCACGGAGACCTTCGTGCTGGGCGGGCACCAGTCGGCCGGGCAGACCGGCAAGGGCACCACCAGCACGGTGCAGATCGGCGCGACCCTCTCGGAGAACGGCCCCGAGTGGCGGACCGGACAGGGCCTGTCGTCGTTCCGCACCTCGGGCAAGGGCGACACCCAGGCCGCCGCCGTCTCCGGGACGGTCGAGCGCAACACCCACACGCCGAAGAAGGCCCCGCTGTACCTGGTCCAGTGCGATGTGCTGGTGAACATGGTCGCGGAGGTCAAGGTGACCGGCGGCGGTCCCTACGTGACCAAGGGGGCGCGGACGCTGCCGGCCGCGGCGGGCGTGTGGCTGACGGAGGCGCAGCTGCCGGCGCGGATACGGCGGCAGTTGGGGCTGGACGCGGAGGAGCCGGCCGCGAAGGCCGCCCCGGCCGACACCGCGTCGTCCCGGGTGCAGGGCGAGAGTCCGGCGGAGAGTTCGCGGATGGCGCAGGAGCGGGCCGAGCGGGAGCAGACGGTCACGGACGCGGCGGGCTCGACCGGGGCCGGGGGCTCACGGTCCGCTCCGGCGCGTGCCACCGGTCCGACCCTCGGGACCGACGCGGCGCTCGGTTTCGGCACGATCGAGGATCTGCCGGACTTCGTACCGCTGTTGACGCGGCTGCGGGCGAACCTCGCGGCCTCCGGTCAACAGGCCGTCGCCGACGCCGTGTTGCCGCGGCAGCAGACCAAGGACCGCAACGACAACGTGCAGCGGCTGCTGCGCGTCCTCGACCGGGACGGTTCCGCCGGGCTGCTGTCGAGCGCCATGGACGGCGGGGTCACCGTCGAACTGCTCGACGGCCGCGGGACGCCGTACTGGGCGGTGTTCAAGATCTCCCGCAACGGGCCCGGCACGTACGAGGGTGACGTGGCCGACGGCCGGGACATGGAGTACATCACCTCGGCCGTCTCCCAGAGCGCGACCTCGCACGACGAGGGCGCGATGACCGGCGTCGAGGGCATCGTCGCGGGGTCGGGCAAACCCGAGGGCGGGGTGGGCCAGTTGAAGAGCACGGGTGGCTCGGTGGGCCTCGGCTACGCGTCCGGCGACTCGCGCCGCACCGGCAGCGCGGCCCGGGGGCAGCTCGGCATGAAGACGGTCGCGGAGGCGAGCGCGGCGCCGTCGGCGAAGATGCGCGTGCCGATCCGGGCGAGCCTCGAACTGTACAAGCGGGACCTGCGGTTGGGGCTCGCGCAGCTCGGCGACAAGAAGATGTCGCTGACCCATCGCGTCCTGAAGAACGACCTCGCGGCGCTGAACCGCGTGGTCGCCCCCGCGCCCCAGGCGCAGCCGGCTGCCGGTCCTGCCGCCGGGCGGGCCCCTGCCTCGCTCGGTGCCTGGCGTGCGGGTGGGGTGCGGCTGCCGATGGAGGCGCAGGTCAACGGGTTCCAAGGGGTCACGCAGGTACGGCAGTTGCTGGACTCGGCGGTCCGGCAGGCGGGCGGTGGCGGCCGGTTCCGGGAGAAGGGGCAGGCGGCCGCGTACGCGCTGAACGAGGCGGTGTCCACCGAGTGGATGACCGCCGCGCTGCCGCTGCTCACCTCCGCGGGGGCCGAGTTGCCGCCGGTGCACGTCTCGGGCGCGGAGGGGCAGGATCTGCGGGCTTCGCTGCACGCGCGGCTGCGGCAGGGGCGGGTGCTGGGCGTCGGCGACAAGATGACCTTCGAGACGGTGGGCCAGAGCCATCTGGACGCGCCGCGCCCGACCCAGACGGAGGGGCAGAGCTCCACCGACCGGAGCCGGGCGGCCCGGCCGATGGGGGGTGCGGGGCTGCTCAACGCGGACGAGTTCCGGCTCAACCAGCTGATGGGCAACACCGGCGGCTCGGGCGGCGCGGCGGACGCCACGGCGAACCAGGCGGGCTCGATGCCGCTGCACAAGCCGAAGATGAAGTCGGTCCTGGTCCAGTTCACCCTGGACGTCCGGGTGGTCGCCCAGCTGACCAACCGCGTCCGCACCGGCCGCACCGAGACGGTGGAACGCGAGACGACCCTCGCTCGCCCGGTGGTGGTCCGTATGCCGGAACCGATGGTCCGCCGCATGCTCCTGACGGAGGGCGACCGCCTCCAGGACCCGGACAACCACCTGGGCCTCCGGACGACGGTGGCCCCACCGCCCCCGCCGTCCGGCAGTTAGACGGGTCTCTCGGCGGGAAGCTATTCCGCACCCAACGCCTGCGGCAGCTCCCCCCGTCTCCGTATCCCCAACTTCTTGTAGGTGCTGGTGAGATGGGTCTCCACCGTGCGGCGGGCCAGGTGGAGGAGGTCGGCGATCTCCGTGTTCGTGCGGCCCTGGGCGGCGAGCTGGGCTATGCGGCGTTCACTGCCGGTGAGCGAGCGGGAGCCGGTGCGGACCAGGGCGGAGCGGCGGGCGCCGCCCTCGCGCAGGGCCTCCTCCGCGAGGGTGCGCAGGCGCAACGCGCCCAGGCGTTCGGCGCGTTCGGCGGCCTCGCGCAGACACTCGCGGGCGCGGGCACCCTCGGCCGCGGTGAGTTGCCGGCCCTGGGCGAGGAGGGCCGCCACCAGTTCCGGTTCGGCCGTGGCCGGCGCCGTGCGCAGCAACCGTACGGATTCCTCGGCGAGTTCGAGACCGCGCCGGCCGCCGGTGACCGTGCCGAGGGTGCGCAGGGCGCGGCCCACCGTGCGGGGCGTGCCCCATTCGCGGGCCAGCCGCAGCTCCTCCTCGGCCAGCGCGAGCGCCTCGTGGGGGTCGCCGAGCGCGAGCCGGCACTCGGCGGCGGCCGAGCGCCAGGGCGTGACGACCGGGCTGACCACATCGCGTGCCGACTGGCGGCGCCCGCACTCCAGGAAGTCGTGCAGCGCCGCTCCCGGATCGCCCGCGGCGGCCCGCTGGACTCCGCGCGCGTAGAGGAACCGGTTCAACTCCCAGGAGTCCGGCGCCTCCCGCAGGTCGAAGCCGTCCGCGAGCCGTCGCGCCTCGACCGTGCGGCCGGTCTCCACCAGCGCGATCAGGGTGTGCGCGTGCACGTTCGAGGGGCCGTCGTGCAGCCGGACCGGCGGCTCGACCGGGAGGTCCGCCCACTCGCCGCGCACCGCCGCGATGTCGGCACGGGTGTTGAGCAGCGCCTGGTGCATGGGGTGCAGCATCCCGGGCCGCTGACCGGCGAGGCCGCGCTCCACGAGCCGCTCCGCCTCGTCGAGTTCGTCGGCCCACTGGGCGACGGCGGCGGCGGTGCCCAGCAGGAAGGGCTCGGTCAGCGGGTCGGCGGGTTCGGCG
This sequence comes from Streptomyces sp. NPDC001002, assembly GCF_053599215.1. NCBI lineage: Bacteria > Bacillati > Actinomycetota > Actinomycetes > Kitasatosporales > Streptomycetaceae > Streptomyces > Streptomyces sp. NPDC001002. Next base: position 32,327 of record NZ_JBSFLV010000010.1, read on the forward strand.
AGCAGGTCCCGTACCTGGCGCATGGCGTCGGCGGCGGAGGTCAGTCCGGCGGTCGCCGCGTACCGGACGAGCAGGGCGCGGGTGGCCGGGCCGACCAAGTCCGGGGCGTGCCGGGCGCGTTCGCACAGTCCGCGGTACACCTCGCGGCGGACGGTCTGGTCCTGTTCGGACAGCAGGGCGGAGGCGCTCTGCAGGATGCCGGCCAGATCGGGGCGGCCGACCAGCTGCTCGTCCACCCCGCGCAGCACCTCCACCGCCGCGCGGGCCCGGCCGCGCCCGGCGAGCGCGGTGCCCAGGGCCATGGCGGCGCGCACCCGGTCCTGCGGCTGGCCCGGCAGTCCCAGCGCCTCGGTGAGCCGGGGTATCCCGGCCGAGGAACTGCGGCCCGCGCACTCCAGGGAGCCCAACTCGGTCAGCAGCCGCTGCCGGCGTTCGTCGGGCAGCGTCTCGTCCAGGGCCCGGCGCAGATACTCCACGGCGTCCTCGGGACGGCCGTCGCGCACGGCGAGCGCGCCCGCGTCCTGGAGCACGCCCGGTGCCCAGGAGGTGCCCACCCGGTCGGCGACCAGCAGTTGGCGGGCGACCGCCTCGGTGGGGGCGCCGCGGTGCAGCATCGCCTCGGCGGCGGCCCGGTGCGCGGCGCGCCGCCGGGTCATGGGCACGCCGGTGAGCACCGCGTCCCGCAGCAGCGGATGGGCGTAGCGGGGGCGGCCGTCGGCGTCCGGGCACAGCAGGCCGAGCCCGGTCATCGCGGTCAGCCAGCCCGCCACCCGGACGGGGTCGGCGTCCGCCAACTCGGCGAGCAAACCGGCGAGTTGACCGGCCGGTTCGACGTCCTCGGCGCCGGCCGGCGCGTGGTCCCAGCCCTCGTCGAGGGCGGCGAGGGCCCGGGCCACCTCCGCGGTGCCGGACCCGGCGCTGTCCAGCCACCACGACACGGCCGCCGAGTACTCCCCCGGGTACAGGGCCGCGGTCGTGTCGGGCACGGCCGCGGGGCCGCCGGGGGCCGCGAGGTCGTCCAGCAGGGCACGCAGGAGCAGCGGGCTGCCCGCGCCGGCCCGTACGCAGTCGGCCACCCAGGAGGGGCGGGCCGAGGGGAACTCCGCGCGCACCACGAAGGCCGCCCGGTCCGGGGTGAGCGGGGCGAGGGTGTGGGTGTGCACGAGGGCGGGCGAGAGGGTGTGGGTCAGGCCCGGTGTGGGCACGTCGATGTCGTACTGGCTGCGTTCGGTGACCGCCAGCAGGACGGGCTGCCTTAATCGGCCCACGTGCCGGGCGATCTCCACCAGCCAGCGGTGGGAGGGGCCGTCGGCGAGGTGGATGTCGTCGACCGCGAGCAGCAGGGGGGACTCGTCGGCGTACGAGCGAAGCACCCGGCGCAGCAGGGCGGCCCGGTCGCGTTCGCTCGCCGCGGGGCCGGTCTCGTCGAATTCGGGTACGGGGCCGAGGAGTTGGAGCACGGTGGCGAAGGGCGCGGTGGTGTCGCCCGGGGAGCAGCGGGCGCGCAGCACCCGCATGCCGTGGGCGGCGGCGTCCGCCGCGGCGGCCTCCAGGACGGTGGTCCGGCCGGTGCCGGTGGCGCCGCGCAGGAGCACCAGGCTTCCGGTGCCGGCCCGGGCGCGGGCCGCCGCGTCCGCCAACAGCGCGGCGGCTTCCCGATGTTCGCGCGGTCGCTCATGGTGCGCCTGGGACATCCCTGCCTCCTTGCTCGGACGTGCCGTGTTCCGCTGTCGAGGACGACCGCGGAGGCCGGTAGGTGACGTGACAAGTCCCACGCCGGCCGGAACCCGTCCTCGGGGAACCGGGCCACCCGCTGGTGTCGTGGTACTCGTACGGCCGATCTCGTGGTGCTGCTCGTGGTGCTCCACGATTGCGCCCGCCCCACCCGCCACACGAGTGTGAGGAGCACACACCTGTCACCGCCCGCTCAGAGGTGACACGTACGTGGACATGGGGGAAACGCTTGCTCAGCTCATCGCGGACCACGCGCTCCGGCACGGCGGACGTGCCCGAGCGGATACCCGTGGCGGTGCACGCACCCGACCCGATCCTGCGCGAAGGGGCGACCGGACAGCTGCGCCGGTACCCGGAGATCGAACTGCGCGAGGAATCCGGCCCCGGCACGGTGGCCCTGCTCGTGGGCGACGTGCTGGACGAGGCCGCCCTGACCCGATTGCGCCGGCTGGTGCGCAGCGAGGGGGCGCGGGCGGTGCTCGTGGTGAGCTCGCTGCGGGAGACCGAACTGCTCGACGTCATCGAGTGCGGGGTCGGCGCCATCGTGTGGCGGCACGAGGCGACGGCGACGCGCCTGGTGCAGGCCGTGATCGCGGCGGCGCGCGGCGACGGTGACCTGCCGGCCGATCTGCTGGGCCGGCTCATCAACCAGGTCGGGACGCTGCACCGCAGTGCGGCGGGCCGGACCGGCGCACCCTCCTCGGGGCTGACGCCGCGTGAGGTGGATGTGCTGCGGCTGGTCGCCGAGGGACTGGACACCGGAGAGATCGCCGCCAAGCTGTCCTACTCCGAACGCACCGTCAAGAATGTCATGCACGGGTTGACGACCCGACTGCATCTTCGCAACCGGGCGCACGCCGTGGCCCATGCCCTTCGGGAAGGTTACATCTGACCGGAAGGGCAGCCGGGGCCGCCCCCTCGGACAGGACGTTCTGCCCCGCCGCCGTCCCCTGCGTGCCTGCGGGGGCGGGGCCGGCCGGGGGCAGGATCGGAGAGCGGCAGGTCAGGCACGCGGTTGGGCACGGCAGGGCGGGAGCACGACGGTGATCCACGAAGTGGACGAGGTCCTCAAGGAGCTGCTCGGCGGCGGCGCGCTGGCGGGTTCCGGGATCGACGTCGCCCTCGACGCGCCGACCCGCGACTGGGCCGCCCGCCGCAACGCGCCCACGATCAACGCCTACTTGTACGACATCCGTGAGGACGTCAACCGGCGCCAGCGCGGGCATGTGCCGGTGCGCGACGAGCGGGACGTGATCGTGAAGCGGCGTCAGCCGCCGCGCTGGTTCCGGCTGTCGTACCTGGTGACGGCGTGGACGAAGCAGCCGCAGGACGAACACCGGCTGCTGTCCGCCGTGTTGGCCACCCTGATCCCGCGCGAGCTGATCGCCCCCGAGGAACTCCCGGGCTCGCTCGGCGCGTTGGGCCTCACGGTCGGCCTCTCCGTCGCCGGCATCCAGACCGAGGCGCGCTCGCTGGCCGAGATCTGGTCCGCGCTGGGCGGCGAACTCAAGCCGTCCCTCGACCTGGTGGTCACCGCGCCCTTCCCGGCCTACCCCGAGTACGACGCCGGCCCGCCCGTCACCGAGGGCGCCGCCGTCCGCGTCCGCACCATGGACGAGGAGCACCCGGTCACCGAGGAACGCGCCCACCGCCCGGTCCACGTGGCCGCGGCCCGGGACGCCCGCGCGACGGCACGGCTCGGCAACGGCCAGGAGACGGACCGCAGTTGACGACGCAGACCCCGCGCAGTGCGGCACCCGACGACCCGGAGACGTACGCGGGCGAGCCACACGACACGTACGCTCCGCAGGCGCCGACGGTGGAGTCCGTCGCCGGTACCGCCGCCGCGCTCGTCGCCCGGCTGGACGTCCTGCGCGACCGCGTGGCCGTGCTGGTCGAGATCCGCTCCGCCGACGACCCCACGGCCGGCGACCCGCTGCGCGGCCTGTACCTGTCGGACGAGGCGGTACGGCACCTGCTGCAGCCGGTGGAACCGGTCCCGGACGCCTTCGGCGACGCCCGCCTGCTCGACGGGTCCGCCGCCCCGCAGGACCGTCTCGTCGAGCTCGCCCGGCGCCTGGCGCTGACCGAGCTCGACGCGGCGCTGCTGCTCATCGCCCTCGCGCCCGACCTGGACCGCACCTTCGAGCCGCTCTACGGGTATCTCAACGACGACGTCAGCCGGCGTCGGGCCACGGTCGCGCTGGCCCTGGACTTGCTCGGCGTGCCCGTGCACTCGGCCGGCGCCCGGGCGCGGTTCCATGCCTCGGCCCCCTTGTCGACGCTCGGGCTCCTCACCGTGGAGGAACCCGAGCGTCCCTTCCTCAGCCGCTCGTTGCGCGTGCCCGACCGGCTGGTGGCACACCTGCTCGGCGACGACACCCCGGACGCGACACTCGCCGCCCACCTGCACCCGCTGCCGGCGCCGCCCGCGTCGTACGACGAGGATGACTCGTACGAGGGTCAGGAGCCGTTCCAGGAAGGCGAGTTCGCGCCCTTCGCGCACCGGCTGGCCGTCCACCTCGCCGCCGGTCCGCCGCTCGCCGTCTACCTCCGTGAGCGGCGCGAGGGCGAGGGGCTCGCCTGTGCCGCCGCCGCACTGCACACCGCGGGCGTGCCGGCCCTGCGCTTCTCCGGCCCCGAGGACCGCGTACCCGACCTGCTGCGGGAGGCCCGGCTGAGCGGCCGGGCGATCGTCGTCTCCAGGCTGCCGGACCAACCGGCAAGGTTGATGCGGGAGTTGACGGCCGCCACCGATGTGCCCGTGCTGGTCATCGGGCCCCGCCCCTACGACCCCCAGTGGTGCGAGCACGACCCGCTCGTGCTGGACGTGCCCGCACAGCAGGCGGAGGCGGTACGCACCTGGTCGGCCGCCCTGGGCGAGGAGCCCGGCTTCGATCTGGCCGCCGTCGTCGCCCCGTACCACCTCTCCGGCGACCGCATCGCGCGCGCGGCGCAGGCCGCCCGGCAGCTGGCCCGCTTCGACGCCACCCCGCTCTCCCCCGCCCATCTGCGCCTGGGCGCCCGGCAGCAGTCCGCGTCCGGGCTCGAACAGCACGCCCGCCGTATCCGCCCCGCGGTCGACTGGCAGGACCTCGTGCTGCCCGACCGTCCGCTCACCCAGCTGCGCGAACTCGCCCTGCGCGCACGGCATCGCGACCGGGTGCTCGGCGACTGGCGGCTCAGCGCGGGCGGCGGCCGGGGCCGGGGCGTGCTCGGACTGTTCGCGGGCGAGTCCGGCACCGGCAAGACACTGTCGGCAGAGGTGGTCGCCGCCGAACTGGGCCTCGATCTCTACGTCGTCCAACTCTCGTCCGTGGTCGACAAGTACGTCGGCGAGACCGAGAAGAACCTGGAGCGCATCTTCTCCGAGGCCGACCGCACCGATGCCGTGCTCCTCTTCGACGAGGCCGACGCCGTGTTCGGCAAGCGCTCCGAGGTGAAGGACTCGCACGACCGGTACGCCAACATGGAGAGCGCCTATCTGCTCCAGCGCCTGGAGTCCTTCCACGGCATCGCCCTGCTCACCACCAACCTGCGGGCCAACATCGACGAGGCGTTCACCCGACGCCTTGACCTGGTGGTCGACTTCCCGTTCCCGGACCGCCACCAGCGGCTCGCCCTGTGGCGGCAGAGCCTGTCCCACGTGCCGTGTGCCGGGGAGCTCGAACTCGGGCCCGTGGCCGCCGACTTCGAGCTGGCCGGCGGCTCCATCCGCAGCGCCGTGGTGACCGCCGCGTACCTCGCGGCGGCCCGCGACGACCTCGTCACCGGGACCGACCTCCTGGAGGGCGCCCGCCGCGAGTACCGCAAGGCGGGGCGCCTGGTGCCGGGCGAAGGGTCCTGGTAACCGCGCGGCTCTGGTGGCGGCCGGGCTCCCACTCGGCCGCCACCGGTCCCGGTCAGTCCTGCACGCGCCACTTCTGGTTGGGCGTGCCGGAGCAGGTCCACAGCTGGAGCTTGGTGCCCTTGGCGGTGCCGTTGTCCTTGGCGTCCACGCACTTGTCGGCCTGCGGGTTCACCAGATCGCCGGCCTGGCTCAGCACGAACTGCTGGGCCGGGTTGCCGCTGCACCGGGCGAGCTGGATGTGCGCCCCGTCGTCCTTGGAGCCCCACGCCACGTCCATGCACATGCCGAGCGAGCGCACGGTGCCGTCGCCGCGGAAGTCCCACTTCTGGTTGGCGCTGCCCGCGCAGTCCCAGAGCTGGAGCTGGGTGCCGTCCTTCCCCTTGCCGTTCTGGGCGTCGGTGACGTCGATGCAGCGGTCCGAGCCCTGCCCGATGATGAGCTGCCCCACGACCTTGACGGTCTTCTTCGGCGTGGGCTTGGCCTCGCTCTCCTGCTTCTTGCCGCCGCCCGTCGAGCCCGTGGACCCCGAGGAACCGGACGAATCGGTGTCCCCCGAGCCGCCGGACCCCTTGTCCGACTCCTCCTCGGTCGCCAACGGGACGGACGGCTCCGGAGCCGCCTGGGCTAGGTCGGGTGTGGCCTGCGACGACGGGGCGAGCGGGTTGCCGGCCACGACGGGCTTCGGCCTGGCACCGGTACCGACCTGGGGGTTGTACGCGATCCAGAACATCGTGAAGGCGAGAGCGAGGGCGACGAAGACGCCGAAGAAGGTCGCCAGCCAGCGGGGCAGGAGTCCGCCCTGGAGGTAAGTCCCCTCCACAGGAAGGGGGTTGGCGCCCGACCGCAGCACCGACAGCGTGTACGGCCGCTGCTCCTTCGACCCGAACCAGATGATCCGGCGCGGCTTCAGCGTCGTCCTCACGAACGCGGCCCGACCCGGCTCGATCTGCACGCTGCTGGGATGGATGTCGTACGCCAGATGATCACCGTGGTCACTGCCGCTGATCGACGCCGTGAGCCCGGTGTTGCCCAGGTTGTCCACGGCGAGCCGCGGCCGCCCGCGGAACCGCCCCTTCACCGTCGGCGGGACCAACTCGGCCCGCACCTCCGTGAAGGGAGTGATCGTCAGATTCCCCTCGGGGACGGTCGTCGCCTCCGGGTGTTCCGTGGGGGTGATCCGTACGGCGTACGGGTTCGGGCCCGCCGTCGCGTCGGGCGTGCGCGGCGGAGAGAACGTCAGGTCCACCGAACCCGTCGTCCCCGGATACAGCCGGAGGGTCGGCGGCTCCACGACGGTCCAGGGCGCGATCGGCCCGACCGCCTCGAAGCGGTACTCGTCCACCACATCACCGGTGTTGCGCAGGCGCAGCCGCACCCGTGCGCTGCCGCCCGGATCGACCGTCGCGGAAGCGGGTTCCAGAGAAGTCCACAGGCCGGTCACGTCATGCCTCCGTCGGGTGGACGATCCGCCACTCCTGGTCGTCGGTGTTGGAGCAGTCGAAAAGAGTGAGATTGAGGTCGTTGGCGGACGAGCTGTTGCCGTCCACGTCGAGGCACTTGTTGTTGCTCGCGAAGTTGCGGATCCAGTAGTCGCCGCTCTCCTGCTTGTCGATCCACCACAGTTGGTTGTCGGCGGTCGTGCCGTCACAGGTGAACTCGGTGATCTTCGTGCGGATCGGCTGCGCCCCGTAGTACGGCAGATCCATGCAGAGCCGGTCCTTCACGTTGCGGATCTGGAAGAGTGCGGTGCCGCCCGGGCCGCCCTTCGGGTACCTCACCTCAAGGTTCCAGAGCTGGTTGTCGTGGCTGGTGCCGTCGCAGATGTACTGGCGCACCGGACCGTTGATCGTGCCCTTCTCGTAGTACGGGATGTCCGCGCACTTGCCGGTCGTGGCGTTGCGCAGCAGGACGTTCGTCGCGGGCACCACGGGCTTCGGGGCCTTCTTCTTGGGCGGGGCCTGCGAACTGCCGCCTCCCCCGCCGCCTCCGCCACCGGCCTGCTCGGTCTGCCCGCCGCCGGTCGGCGCCGCCGGAGCGGACGGCTGCGGAGCGGGAGGCGTGAGGGCCGGGCTGGGGGTCGGGGTGGGCGTGAGGGCGTTGCCGGCCTCGACGGGCTTAGGCCTGGCACCCGTACCGACCTGAGGCTTGTACGCGATCCACAGCATGGCGAAGGTGATCGCGAGGGCGAAGAAGATCCCGAAGAACGTGGCCAGCCAGCGAGGGAGGAAGCCGCGCTGGAGGTAAGTGCCCTCCACGGCAACGGGGTTGGCCCCTGAGCGCAGTACCGAGAGTTCGTACGGGCGCTGTTCCTTCGGTCCGAACCAGATCATCCGGCGCGGCTTCAACGTCGTCTTCACGAACGCCGCCCGGCCCGGCTCGATCTGCACGTTGCTCGGGTGGATGTCGTACGCGAGGTGATCGCCGTGGTCGTTGCCGCTGATCGACGCCGTCAGCTTGGTGTTGCCGATGTTGTCGATCGCCAGCTTCGGCCGCCCACGAAAACGCCCCTTCACGGTCGGCGGCACCAACTCCGCCCGCACTTCCGTGAACGGAGTGATCGTCAGATTCCCCTCGGGGACGGTCGTCGCCTCCGGGTGCTCGGTCGGGGTGATCCGTACCGCGTACGGGTTCGGGCCCGCGGTGGCGTCCGGCGTGCGCGGCGGAGAGAACGTCAGGTCCACCGAACCCGTCGTGCCCGGGTACAGCCGGAGGGTCGGCGGTTCGACGACGGTCCAGGGCGCGATCGGGCCCACCGCCTCGAAGCGGTATTCGTCCACCACGTCACCGGTGTTGCGCAGGCGCAGCCGCACGCGCGTGCTGCCGCCCGGATCGACCGTCGCCGAAGCGGGTTCGAGTGAGGTCCACAGAGTCATGGCGTCACACCGTCAGCTTGATGGCTTCGATCCAGTGGTTGTTGTCGAAGTTGCCGGCGGTGTTGAGGCCGGGGCGGGCGTCGTTGCAGACCTGGCCGCTCCAGTCCTGTTCAACCTGCTTGACGGTGTTGCAGAGTTGGCCGGCGCCGACGTTCCAGACGAAGGTCACCAGGTACGGGGCGTCCTTGGCCGTGCTGCCGACGTAGTTGTCCTTGCCGTCCTCGATGATGGCCGTCCACTTGGGGAGCCAGGCGCCCTGGCCGTTGGTCGACTGGGGGTTGTGCACCATGGCCGTGCCGGCGGAACCGTCCACGCCGTACACCGCGATGTTGAGCGCGGTGACCTGCCTGCCCTGGCCGACCGTGCCGCCGAGGGTGCCGTCGCACACCGGCTTCTGCCAGCCCGCGCCGAAGACGAACGCGCGGTAGCAGACGTGCCGTCCGCCCGGGTCGCTCTTGGCCAGGCGCTTCACGGCGGTCGCCGCCGTGTCGGCCTTGGGCTTGGCGGTCACCGTGGCCTTGGCCCCGCCGCCTCCACCGGACCCGCTCCCCCCGGACCCCGCACCGGGATCGGCGGCCGGCGGTGCGCTGGTCGTCGCGGGGGCCGCCGGTATCACCGGGGCGGCACTCGCCGAGGGGGTGGGCGTGAGGGCGTTGCCGGCCTCGACGGGCTTGGGCCTGGCGCCCGTACCGACCTGGGGCTTGTACGCGATCCACAGCATGGCGAAGGTGATCGCGAGGGCGAAGAAGATGCCGAAGAACGTGGCGAGCCAGCGAGGGAGGAAGCCGCGCTGGAGGTAAGTCCCCTCCACCGGATGGGGGTTGGTGCCCGAGCGCAGTACCGACAGCGTGTACGGGCGCTGTTCCTTCGGTCCGAACCAGATGATCCGGCGCGGCTTCAGCGTGGTCTTCACGAACGCCGCCCGGCCCGGCTCGATCTGCACGTTGCTCGGGTGGATGTCGTACGCGAGGTGATCGCCGTGGTCGTTGCCGCTGATCGACGCCGTCAGTTTCGTATTGCCGATGTTGTCGATCGCCAGCTTCGGCCGCCCACGAAAACGCCCCTTCACGGTCGGCGGGACCAACTCGGCCCGCACTTCCGTGAACGGAGTGATCGTCAGATTCCCCTCGGGGACGGTCGTCGCCTCCGGGTGCTCGGTCGGGATGATCCGTACCGCGTACGGGTTCGGGCCCGCGGTGGCGTCCGGCGTGCGCGGCGGGGCGAAGGTCAGGTCCACCGATCCGGTCGTCCCCGGGTACAGGCGGAGCGTCTGCGGCTCCACCCTCGTCCACGGGGCCACCGGCCCCACCGCCTCGAAGCGGTACTCGTCCACCACGTCACCGGTGTTGCGCAACCGAAGCCGCACGCGCGTGCTGCCGCCCGGATCAACCGTCGCGGAAGCGGGTTCCAGAGAAGTCCACAGGCTCACACAGTCACGCTAGGGGTGGTCGGCGCCGCCGGTCAGGAAGCTTTGGGGCACATCGGGTGACCTGCGGGGCACAGTGGTGGCGGTCAGTCCTTCAGCTCGTCGAGTCCCGGCTTGGCGCGGGGTCCGGTCGAGTAGGGCCGCAGGGTCATGTGCTGCGAGCTGTTGCCGGCCATCCGCTGGAACTGGGAGAGGCTCACCTTCAGCGTGATGTTCCCGTAGTTGGGGTCCTTGTAGCGGACCTCCCGGCTCCCCGTGTCGTAGGAGTCGATGAGAACGGCGTGCACCGTGCTCTCCATCGTGCTCGCCAACCGCGAGGTCAGGTCCAGTTCCGGCGCGGACGTGTCGTCGCCCGCCTTCAGCTTGAACCTCCGCTTGATACCGGCGTAGCAGGGCAGGCTCTGGTGCGTCATGGCGAGGTGGACGTCGTTGAGGCTCTGGCTCGCGTCGATCTGCGCGGGGGCGGTGTCGAGGAGCTTGTTCACCTCGTCACCCTGCGCGCCCACCTTCTGCACCAGCTTCGTGGCACGGTCCTGGGCCTTGGCGTAGACGTCGCGGATCGAGGCGAACTGCGCGCTGCCGTTCTGGAAGTCCAGCTTGTCGAGCGAGGTCTCCGCGCCCATGGACCGGCGAGCGAACAGGGCGACCTCGTCGCGGGTGATGTCCGTGACGGACGGGTCCTGGTGCGCGCGCCAGTTGTCGAGCTTGCTCACCATGACGCCCAGCGCCTCGGCGGTCATCATCACCGCGAGCCGGCGGCCCTCGATGCTGTTCCCCCGCTGCTTCTCCTCGCGCTGGCGGTCGTCGCGGTCGGCCGTGGTGGGGTACGCCCGCATCGCGACGGACAGCGCCTGGATGGGCAGCCCGTGGTGCTCGGCGATGGCCTCCAGCACGTAGAGCCAGCAGGACGGCCCCTGTTGCACGGCCAGCTTGGTGACCCGCTGCACGGCGCCGGTGGGCGCGGGCGTGGCGGGGACCGTCGTCGCCGGCATGCGTTGCACCTGCGGCACCGAACCGCTCATCACCTTGCGGGCGTTGTCCACCGCACGGCGTTCGCCCGAGTCGTTGACGTCGGAGACCCGCACCCCGGTGCCGTTGTCCGTGCCGGGGACCGGTCCTGCCATCTGGTCCTGGTAGTGGGTCAGTTCGTGCGCCCAGTCCTCTTTGGTCATGGTGTCGCCGACGACCACGTTCGGACCGGAGGTGTAGGCCTTGGCCTGGAGCTGTACGGCCGAGGCGCGGGCCGTGGAACCGGTGTGCACGCGTACGCCGCTGAAGTCGGCCCCGCCGAACCGGGCTTCCATCTCGCCGCGCAGGACCGGGTCCATGGACTGCCCGGGAGAGCGCACCACGTCGTGCACGAGGGCCCGGCGCTGTACGGACGGGGTGTGTCCGCAGCCCGCGTCGTGCTCGTGGCGCTCCTCGGCGATGGCCTGGGTCACGGCGGCGTTGCCCGCGAGGCGTTGCAGGTCCAGCATGCGCTGTACGGGCGGACCCGGCGCCGGGGCGCGGCGTGCCCCCTGCTGGTCGCTGTCCTTGCGGACCGGTGTCCCCTGTGCGCGCACGGCACTCCCTCGAAGCTGGACGTCGACTCCCCAGCGTTACCGGGCGGTCGGGAGCGCGGGAAGGACCGGAAGGGCAGCGATGAGGGCAGCGGGGCGGGGCACCCCCGGCCGGACTGCCCTTCCGGGCAACCGAGTTGCCCCCGATCCGGCACTGGAGGCCGTTTCGCGGAGAGTTGCGCGCGCGTGAGGGTGGGAGGCGTTCCTGTCTCGTACCCCGAGGAGAGCAGAGCATGCCGTCCTACCTGTCGCCCGGCGTCTACGTCGAGGAGGTGGCCAGCGGCTCGCGCCCCATCGAGGGAGTGGGCACGTCGGTCGCCGCCTTTGTGGGCCTCGCCCCGAGCGGCCCGCTGAACGAGCCGACCCTGGTGACCAACTGGACCCAGTACGTGGCGGCCTTCGGTGAGTTCACCGACGGGTACTACCTCGCGCACTCCGTCTACGGCTTCTTCCAGAACGGCGGCAGCGCCGCGTACGTCGTCCGCGTGGGCGGTGCTCCCGGCGCGTCCGCCGGGAACGGTGCCGGCCCCGCCGCGGTCACCGGTTCCGCCGCCCCGGCCGCTCTTCCCGCGGGCGAGCCCCGCCAGTTGGGCACCTTCTCCGTGACGGCGCTCGCCGCCGGCAGCAGCGGTCCGCTGAGCGTCGAGGTCGCGGACGCGGAGGGCGAAGGCCCTGCCGAGCGGTTCAAGCTGATCGTCAAGGACGGCGAGAAGGCCGTCGAGAACTTCGACGTGACCGCCAAGAAGGGTGGCCGCAACTACGTGGTCACGCAGGTGAAGGAGCGCTCCAAGCTCATCACCGTGACCGAGGCCGCGCCCGCCGGACAGCTCGCCCGTCCGGACAACCAGACGCTGGCCCTGGTCTCCCCGGCCGCCGCGCCCGCCACCCCTGGCAGCACCGACGGCGCCGTCGAGACCTCGCACCCCGGCCCGGCCACCTATCTCGGCGACTCCGCCGACCGCACCGGTTTCGGCGGCCTGGAGGCCGTGGACGAGATCTCCATGGTCGCGGTGCCCGACCTGATGGCCGCCTACCAGCGCGGCGCGATCGACCTGGAGGCCGTCAAGGCCGTCCAGTTGGGTCTGATCGCGCACTGCGAGCTGATGGGCGACCGGGTCGCGATCATCGACCCGCCGCCGAGCCTGAACGCCCGTCAGATCCGGGTGTGGCGGCAGGAGACGGCCGGCTACGACTCCAAGTTCGCGGCCCTGTACTACCCGTGGATCAAGAGCTTCGACCCCTCCAGCGGTCAGTCCCGGCTGATCCCGCCGAGCGGTCACGTGGCCGGCATCTGGGCGCGCAACGACTCCGAGCGCGGTGTGCACAAGGCCCCGGCGAACGAGGTCGTGCGCGGCGCGGTGGACCTGGAGATGCAGATCACCCGCGGTGAGCAGGACCTGCTCAACCCGATCGGCGTCAACTGCATCCGCTCCTTCCCGGGCCGCGGCATCCGCGTCTGGGGCGCCCGCACCCTCTCCTCGGACCCGGCCTGGCGCTACCTGAACATCCGCCGGTACTTCAACTACCTGGAGGAGTCGATCCTGATCGGCACCCAGTGGGTGGTGTTCGAGCCGAACGACCACGCCCTGTGGGCCCGGATCCGGCGCAACATCTCGGCGTTCCTGGTCAACGAGTGGCGCAGCGGCGCCCTGTTCGGGCAGCGGCCCGAGGAGGCGTACTACGTCAAGTGCGACGAGGAGACCAACCCGCCGGAGTCGGTCGACGTCGGCCGGGTCGTCTGCGAGATCGGCATCGCGCCGGTCAAGCCCGCCGAGTTCGTGATCTTCCGGCTGGCCCAGTTCTCCAGCGGCAACGGGGAGTTGGAGGAGTAGGGCAGGGCCTCGCCCTCACCTCTCCAGGTCGTCTTCACCACCCTCAGCGCTTAGAAGGACAGCGAATTCATGAGTCTCCAGCCGGGTGACGCCCTCACCTCACATAATTTCGGCCTGCAGATCGACGGTGTGATGGTCGAGTACCTCGCCGAGGTCAGCGGTCTGAGCATCGAGCAGGACGTCATCACGTACCAGCAGAACACCCCCAACGGCCAGAACGTGGTCAAGAACCTGCCGGGTGTGAAGAAGAACGGCACCTGCACGGTGGTCCGCGGTATGACCCAGTCGGCCTCGTTCACCCAGTGGATCAACGAGTCGATCTCCGGTCAGATGACGACGGCCCGCAAGAACGCGTCGATCATCATGATGGACTTCCAGAACAACCCGGTGAAGCGCTACCACCTGCGCAACGCCTGGTGCAACAAGATCGACGCGAGCACGGTCAAGGCCGGCGAGGCCGCCGCGCTCACCGAGACCGTGACCATCGCGTTCGAAGAACTGGTCATCGAGTAATGCGTCGTTCGGCTGCCAGGGCCGGCGGCGCCGTCTCGTACTCCGGCGCGGACGCGGCGGCGCCCGCGCCGGAGACGGACGGGGAGTTGACGGGTACTCAGGTGGCGGCGGGTGCGCAGACGGCCCCCGCGCCGCCCGCCCCCGTGCAGCAACCCGAGCCGCTGCGCACGGAGTTCGCCTTCCAGCTGCCGCGCGGATACGTCGACGAGGCGGGCACCGTCCACCGGGACGGCGTGATGCGTCTGTCGACGGCACGGGACGAACTGGTCCCGCTGCGGGACGTGCGGGTGCAGGAGAACCCGGCGTTCCTCTCGGTGGTGCTGCTGGGCCGGGTCATCACCCGCCTCGGCACGCTGCCGATCGTCCACGACGGCATCGTGGAGAACATGTTCGCCTCCGACCTGGCCTTCCTGCAGGACTTCTACCGCCAGATCAACGCGGAGGGCCACACCCGCGCCGCCGTGCAGTGCCCGCACTGCTCGGAGCCGTTCGAGGTGGAACTCGGCGGGAGCCGCCTGGGGGAATCGTGACGTACGCGACCGACCGGCTGCACGAGGAGATCGCGTACGTCGCCTACCACTTCCACTGGAGCATGGACGAGATCCTCGACCTGGAGCACGCCGACCGCCGCCGTTTCACGGACGAGATCGCGTCCCTGGTGACACGGGCCGGGGCGGAGGGCTGAGCGGTGGGTTTCCTGGACCGGTTCCGCAGCCGGGGTGACTCCGTCGCCGGCGGCGGTGAAAGCGGCGCGAGCGAGAGCAAGGGTGACGGCGAGAACGCCGTCGCCCCCGCACCCGTGCCATCGGGCGGTACGGCTCCGGTGCTCGCCTCCTGGCCGGGGCTGCCGCCGATCCAGCGGACCCTGGCGCCGGGGCGGGCCGGGGTCGCCGACGCGGCCTTCGGCGGGCGCCTGCCGACCTGGCAGAACCCGTCGTTCATGGCCACGGCGTCCCACGCGGTCCTGGACGGCCGCTCCAGCGCGCTCCTGGGTGACGCGGCACGCACGGCGGGTCTTCCGATGCCGGGCCTCGAACGCCCCGCGGGCGCCCTGCCGTTGGCGAGCCCCGAGCCGACACCGACTCCGGTACAGCGACGGGCTGCGGTGCCTTTGCGGGTGCTTCCGGCGTCGGTGCCGGGCAGCTCTACGAGCGGGGCGCGAACTCCCGTGGTCGGGCAGGCCGTTCAGCGAGTGGCGCGTAACAGTGGGTCGTCACGTGCGTCGGGGCCGGTCGCTGCAACCCAAGCCCAGGCAGTCGGCAATCCCGTTACAGGCGGAGGCACGTCGACGGCAGCTCCTTCCAGCAGTGTCGCAGGGGGCGTTCGTACGAGTACGCCGTCCGTCATCGCAGGCAGTTCGGGCGTCGATATGCCCGCCGTTCAGCAGGTCGCCTCAGTGAACTCGTCGCCTGCCCCCGTGGTGGCACCGCCTGCATCGGGTCTCCGGGTGCGAAACGTCCCGGCTGCCACACCGTCGTTCCGGCCTCCGCAGTCCCTGACGAGGGCCCGGACCAGTGCTACGGCAGTACAGCGCCGTGCCCTGCCCGTGGCGCCGCGCGCCTCCGCTGGGCCTACGGCGTCCGGCGCGAAGGCGTCTAGCGGTACGACTGACCCGGGCGCCGAGAGCGACCGAGCGGGGCGCTCCGCGGGTTCCGCGTCCACGACTCCGTCGGTCGGGGAAGTCGGCGAGGTCAGCGACGTCATCGTGCAGCGCGCTCCCGGCAGCAGCGGTCCCGCGCCGGTCGACGACCCGCGCATCGAGGTCGCGCCGACTTCTGAGCCAGACGGGGCTGTCCCCAGCGCCAACCCGGTGGTGCCGCCGCCGGGTCCAGTACGCGGTGCCACTCCAGGAGCACCCTCCTCGTCCCGTCCGACGGCCGCGCCTCCCGTGGTCCAGCGACGCGCGGTCACAGGGTCTTCGTCGTCGTCCGACATCAGCCGTACGACGACACCGGGCCCCACGCCTACCACGCCACCGACAACGGCGGCGGCAGCGGCAGCGGCAGTCCCGAACTCTCCTGTTCCGGCCCGCACTTCACCGCCCGCCGTGCAGCGGTCGACGTCTCCTTCCCTGCCTACGTCCGCTGGTGCGCAGCGCGCCTCGGCGACGCCCGACAGCGCCGCAACACCTGTACGGCAGAGCGCGGCAGCTCCCAGCGCTACGCCAACTCCCGTGCAGCGCACGGCGTCAGCTGCCGACGGCGCCCCGACACCCGTACAGCAGCCGCCAGTAACCCCTGCCGACGCCTCCACACCGGCGCCGCTTCCCACTGCCGAGCCCGCTTCCTCGCCGGCCGCCCCTCTCCCGTCGGTCCAGCGCAGTACTGCCCCCGCCGCACCTCGTTCCACCCCGCGCCCCGGTCTCGGAGCGCCGCTGGCCTCGAAGCCGGCCACGCCCATGACTCCGCAGACGCCCGCGCCTGCGCCTACGTCTGCGTCTGCGTCTGCGCCCGCACCGATGCCTACGCCTGCGTCGATGCCCGCGCCCGTGCCGAACTCGGCGTCCACACCGCCCAGTTCGATCACGCCCGCCCCTGCGGCGCCTCCCACACCGCCGACCCTCGCGACCGGCAGCACCCCGCTCACCTCACCCACCGTGGGAACCGGCACCGGCGAGCCCACACGCCGACCCACCCCGGTCGCCCCTGCCGCCCCCTCCAGTTCCACCTCCTTCACCACCCCACCCCCCGTCCAGCGCACCCCGGCCACCTCCGCCACGCCACCCGTCCAACGCACCCCGGCCACCTCCCCCGCGCCCACCTCCCGCCGCTCCCCGTTGGGCGCCCCCCTGGCCTCTCCCCCGGCCGACGCCACGCCCCTCCTCGGCGCCCCCGTCCCGGCGGCTCCGGCCTTCCCCGCTGCCCCGGCCATCCCCGCGGCGCGACCCACCACCGCCGTACCGAACGAGCCCTTCGTGCAGCGCCTCGCCGCGGCGCCCACGCCCGCCGTGCCCGCCGCACCCACGGCCACCCCGCCCGGCGTCCCGTCCGCGCCCCCGGCGACAACGTCATCCATCAACTCCCCCTCCATACCGGGCACTCCGGCCACCTTCGCCCCGCCCGGTTTCCCCCCGGCACCCATCACGGGCGCCGCCCCCCTCGACCTCCCGTCGGCGCCGCCCACCGTCATCTCGCACCAGCCGCCGCCGACGCAATTCCCCACCACGGGGAACCCCTTGGGCCCAGTTCCGACGCCCGCGCCGCCAACTGCCCACCCCGCAGCGCCGGTTCAGCGAAAGGCAGCCTCCGTCAAGGCCACCCCGCTGCGACGCCCCGCACCTCCCGTCACCGGTCGTGCCCCGCTCCCCGTGGCCGCGCTCACTCCGCCTCCGCTGCCTCCGACCTCGGGCGTCCAAGGCCCCGCCTCCACCTCGCCCGGCAACCAACAGAGCGCCGCCGCTTCCCCCTTGGCCGTCCAACGCGCCCCCTGGAGCAGGTCCAAGTCGTCGTCACCGGCCAAGCACCAGACCCGGCACAGTGCCACCGGTGCCCTCGCGGCAGCCGCCGCGGCGACGGTCGCGAGCACGGTCGGCCGGCACACACCCGCCGCTCCTCCCTCCGGCCCGCCCGCCACCGCTCGCCGGAGCGAACCGCCACCGCCGTACACCGCCACCACCTCGGGCCCGCCGAACGACCCGCCGCCGCCCTACTCCGTGTCCGCGTCCGCCTCGGCCGCCGCGCCGCCGCCCGAGTACACGGCGGTGGCCGCCGGGGGGTTCGACCCGCGGGAGCTCACCGACTTCCAGCTCGACGAACTCGTCCACCGGATCATCGGCCGGATCACACGGCTGATCCGCACCGAACTCCGTATGGACCGCGAGCGGATCGGCAAGCTCCGCGACCCCCGCCACTGACAAGCGCCCGACCGACCAGCACCCACCCGCCACTGAACGACAGAAAGGCCCCGTGATGTCCCGCCAGGACCCGGGCTCCACCATCTGGTTCACCCTCAGCATCGACGGGGAGAGCCTCGGCTACTTCAACGGATGCGAGGGCCTGTCGTCCCAGGTGGAGGTCGAGCACCGCCAGGAGGGCGGGAACAACGGCTTCGTCTGGCAGTTGCCGACGCGGGTCACGTTCTCCACGATCCGGCTGACGCGTCCGCTCACCCCGGACACCACGAAGGTCGCCAAGTGGATCTCGTCGGTGCAGACGGGCATCAAGCGGCCCACCGCGCAGATCGCGGCGCTGCGCGCGGACGGTTCGGAGGTGGCGCGTTGGGGTCTGATCGACGTGCTGCCGGTGAGCTGGACCGGGCCCACCCTCGACCCGGCGAGCCCGTCGGTGGCGACCGAGGTGCTGGAGATCGCCCACCACGGGTTCACGGACTAGCGGGGAGCGGGAGACATGGCGAAGGGCAGCAAGGGCGCGGGCAAGAGCCTGGTACACGCCACGCTCGCGATCCACGAACCGCCGAAGGGCAAGAGCAGGGCGCCCGGCGGGATCATCAAGACGTTCGGCTTCGACTTCAATCCGGCGCAGCTGTCGCTGACCCGCCGTGCGCAGTGGAAGGTGACCCCGGCGCAGATCGAACGGGACGGCCCGCTACCGGAGTTCATGGGTTCCGAGCCGCGTGAGATGAGCGTCGAGATCTTCCTCGACTCCTCCGACGAACCGACCAGCAACACCGTCATGAAGAAGGTCGAGTCGCTGCTGTCGTGCTGCGAGGTGACGACCAAGTCCATTGCGGCCAAGCAGCCTTCGCCGCCGTGGGTCGTCTTCCAGTGGGGGTCGTTCGCGACGGCCCGCTTCACGGCGTACGTCAGCTCGGCGGAGGCCAACTACACGCTGTTCTCGACGACCGGCGTGCCCATCCGCGCCACCTGCCGGCTCCAGCTGCACGAGATCCCGAGCAAGACCAAGGGGCAGAACCCGACTTCGGGCGCGCTCACGGCCCAGCGCGTGCACCGGGTCGTGGCGGGTGACTCCCTTCAGTCGCTGGCCTGGCGGGAGTACGGCAACGCGGCCGCCTGGCGGTCCATCGCCGAGATCAACGGCATCGACGACCCAGGGCACTTGCCCACCGGCATCGAACTCGTGCTGCCGGCCGCCGAGGAGGTGCGTGGCTGATGGTGCAGTCCGCGTACTCCAACGTCGTAGACGTGAAGATCGGCGGCGCCAAGCTGCCGCCCGAGTTCGCCCCCGACCTGGTGGAGAGTTACGTCGACCAGGGCGTCGGCGTGCCGGCCGCGTTCCGGCTCACCTTCCGCGACCCCTACCGGCTGCTCCTTGGCAAACTGAACATCACCTTCGGCACCAAGGTGGTGTTCGCGCCGGTGGCCGACGGCGAGGGCGCCGGCGATCCGCTGCTGACCGGCGAGGTCACGGGACTTGAGGCCGACTACGACGGCACCGGCAGTTACACCGTGGTGCGCGGCTACGACCTCGGGCACCGCATGCTGCGCCAGCGCCGGGTGGCCGCGTACCGCAATCAGAGCGCCTCCGACATCGCCCGCAAGCTGGCCGGCCAGGACGGTGTGCCGGTCGGGAAGATCGAGTCGACGAAGACGGTCTACGAGTTCATCAGCCAGTCCAACGTCACCGACTGGGACTTCCTGTCGCGCCTCGCCGACGAGAACGAGATGGTCATGTCCGTGGACGCGGACGGCAAGTTCCAGTTCGTGAAGCCCAAGTCGGCCTCGGGCGCGCCCTCGCCGAACACGGACGGCGACAAGAGTCCGTTCGTGCTCCAGGCCGGGCACGACATCCTGCGGCTCCGGGCCGCCGCGACCGCCGCCGACCAGGTCGGCAAGGTCGAGGCGCGCGGCTGGGACGTGACGACCAAGAAGAAACTCACCGCCATCGCGCCCGCGACCTCCAACCCGGGCATCACCATCGGCACCACTCCGGGCGCGGCGGCCGGGAAGTTCAAGACGGCCAAGCTGGTCGAGACGGGCACGCCCTACGACAAGCAGAACGAGGTGAAGTTCGCCGCCGACGCCCTAGCCGACGACGTCACCGGCTCGTTCGCCGAGCTGGAGGTCGTCGCGCGCGGAAATCCCAAGCTGCGCCCGGGAGTTCCGGTCGCACTCGCGGACGTGGGCGTGCCCTTCGAGGGCAAGTACACGGTCACCTCGGTGCGGCACGTGTTCGGCGACGGCAAGCACTACGAGGCGTGGGTGACGGTCAGCGGCCGGCAGTGGCGTTCTCTGTACGGCCTTGCCTCGGGCGGCGCGGACTCCTCGCCGCGGCTGCCGAGTGTGGCCAACGCGCTGGTGACCGACGTCAACGACCCGCTCAAGCAGGGCCGGGTCAGGCTGCAGTTCCCGTGGCTGGACGACACCTACGTCAGCGACTGGACGCGGACCGTGCAGATGGGCGGTCTGGGCGGCGGGGGGATCTTCCCGCTGGACGTCAACGACGAGGTGCTGGTCGCCTTCGACCGAGGGGCGCTTGACCATCCGTTCGTCATCGGCGGGCTCTACAACGGGCGGGACAAGCCGACCGTCGTGAGTGATGTGCCGCTGCACGACACCGTGCGCAAGAAGGCGAGCCGGCACACCGTCTCCGACCGGGACGGCAACCGGCTCGACCTGCTCAGCCAGAAGACCGGCATGCGCAAGCAGGGCGTGCGGCTGATCTCCGGCGACAAGATGCTGACCGTCTTCCTGGACCGGACGAAGACCGAGATCACCGTGGACAGCAAGGGCTCGGTCACCATCAAGGGCAGCCGGTCGGTGTCGGTGGAGGCCGGCACCGACCTCACGTTGAGCGCGCGGCGGGCGCTGACCATCAAGAGCGGCGGTCCGCTCAACATCCAGGGCGGCGGTGTGGTCAACATGCGGTCCGCGGGTGTGATCGGCCTGAACGCGGCGGGCGCCCTGAACCTCAACGCGCTGGGTGCCGCGAGCCTCACCGGCGTGGGCACCGTGCAGGTCACCTCGGCCGTCAACACGACGATCAAGGCGCCGACCACCATGGTCATGTCCCCGGTGTTCGGGGTCACCACCATCCCCGTCCCGATGGTCCCGTGAGCCGTTTCCCAGGAAGGCAGGTGCGTCTTTGATGGCCGAGCAGTTCGTCGGATCCGGCTGGTCGTTCCCGCTGCGGATCGGGCCGACCGGCGGGATCGCGCTGGTCAGCGGCGAGCGGGAGGTCGAGGAGGCGATCCGGCTGGTCCTGTCGACCTCGCCGGGCGAGCGGCCGATGCGGCCCGACTTCGGCTGCGCGATCCACGACCTGGTGTTCGCGCCGGTCAACGAGCAGACCGCGGGCCGCATCCAGCACGAGGTGCACATAAGCCTGGACCGCTGGGAGCCGCGGATCGAGGTCGAGGACGTCGAGGTCACCGCCGGCGGCGACCAGAGCGTGCTCTACATCGACGTCCGCTACTCGATCCGCGGCACCAACAACCCGCGCAGCCTGGTCTTCCCGTTCTACGTCATTCCGTCCCACGAGGAGCCCGACGCCGGCCCCGGCGCGGGCAACTCCCTTGAAAGCGACCGCTGATGGCCCTGCCCTCACCCAACCTCGACGACCGCCGCTTCCAGCAGTTCGTCGACGACGCCAAGCGCTACATCCAGCAGCGCGCCCCGGAGTGGACCGACCACAACGTCTCCGACCCGGGCGTCACCCTCGTCGAGACGGTCGCCCACATGGCCGACCAGATCGTCTACCGGCTCAACCGGGTGCCGGAGAAGAACCATCTGGCGTTCCTGGACCTGGTGGGGATCACGCTGTTCCCGCCGTCGGCCGCGCGCACGGACGTGACGTTCTGGCTGTCGGCGCCGCAGGAGGAGGCGATCCCGGTGCCGGTGGGCACCGAGGTGGCCACCATGCGGACCGAGAGCGAGGAGGCGGTGGTCTTCGCCACCGAGCGCCAACTGACCGTCGTGCCGTGCGAGTTGAGCCACCTGCTGGTGCAGCACCGAGGTGAGCCGGCGGTGGACCGGACACCGGACCTGGCCATCGAGGACCGGGACCTGCTGTGCTTCTCCGAGTCCCCGGACCCGGGTGACTGCATGCTGCTGGGCCTGACCAACGCGGTGCCGCACTGCGCGGTCGCGCTGGACCTGGACAGCCGGGTGGACGGCGTCGGCGTGGACCCGCGGCAGCCGCCGCTGGTGTGGGAGGCGTGGACCGCGGACGGCTGGCAGCTGTGCGAGGTCGACCGGGACGGCACCGGTGGTCTCAACCGGCCGGGCGAGGTCGTCCTGCACATCCCGAGCGGTCACGTCCTGTCCCGCAACGCCGGGCAGGAGGCCGGCTGGCTGCGCTGCCGGGTCACCGAACCCGGCCCCGGCCAGCCCTTCTACACCACCTCGCCGACCATCCGGGCCGCCGAGGCCTTCACCATCGGCGGCACCACCGCGGCCGTACACGCCGAAGCGGTGTACGACGAGGCGCTCGGCGAGTCGACCGGGCTGCCGGGGCAGCGGGTGCGGCTGGAGCACGCGCCCGTGGTCGGCGACGATCCGCCGGTGCTGCTTCAGACCGCCGAGCACGAGGGCTGGACGGACTGGCGGGTCGTGCCGCACTTCGCGGACTCGGGCCCTGACGACCGGCACATCGTCGTCGACGCGACCAGCGGCGAGATCTCCTTCGGGCCCGCCGTGCGCGAGCCCGACGGCTCCCTGCGCCAGTACGGCACAGTCGCCCCCAAGGGCTCGCCGATCCGGGCCCGCCGCTACCGCACCGGCGGCGGCCGGGCCGGCAACGTGGCGCGCGGCGCCGTACAGATCCTGCGCACCTCGATTCCGTACGTCTCGGAGGTCGTCAACCGCGAGGCCGCGCGCGGCGGGGTGGACGGGGAGACCGTCCAGGAGGCCAAGGTCCGGGCGCCGATCACGCTGCGCGCGCAGGAACGGGCGGTGACGCTGCGGGACTACGAGGAGCTGGCCCGCCGGGCGGCCCCCGAGACCGCGCGCATCACCTGCCTTGAGGGCGCGGAGGGCGAGCACGGAGCGTACGCGGTACGGGTG
Organism: Streptomyces sp. NPDC001002; assembly: GCF_053599215.1. NCBI lineage: Bacteria > Bacillati > Actinomycetota > Actinomycetes > Kitasatosporales > Streptomycetaceae > Streptomyces > Streptomyces sp. NPDC001002. The sequence goes on from NZ_JBSFLV010000010.1 coordinate 55,037, forward strand.
TTGGTGGTACCGCAGGCGGTGGCGGATCCCGGCGGCCGACTGCGCTTCGAGCAACTGGTCCCCGGGGACGCCCTGTTGGACCGCATCACCCGACACCTCGACGAACGGCGCCTGATCGGCACGAGGTTGGCGGTCGGGCCGCCGTACTACCAAGGCGTGACCGTGGTCGCCACCGTGCACGCCTTCCGGGGCGTCGACACCGACAAGGTGCGCCGCGAGGCGCACGACGCCCTGTACCGGCACCTCGATCCGCTCACCGGCGGGGCGAACGGCACGGGTTGGCCCTTCGGGCGGCCCGTGCAGTCCGGCGAGGTGTTCGCGGTGCTGCAGCGCGTACCCGGGGTGGAACTGGTCGACGAGGTGACCCTGCACCCGGCCGACCCGCTGACGGGCAAGCGCGGCGAGGCGACGGACCGGATCGATCTGTCCGCGCCCTCACTGGTCTTCTCGTTCGACCATCGCGTACGGGTGATCGGGGACGGCAACTGATGAGAGGTTCCATAGACGGCCTCGAATCCTCGGCGCCGATCGGCATGATGCTGCCGGCCGTGTTCGCCGACGACGACCTCGCGCAGCGGTTCGTCGGCGGGCTGGACGAGGTGGTGGCCCCGATCCACAACACGCTGGACTGTCTCGACACGTACTTCCGCCCGTCCCTCGCGCCGCTCGACTTCACCCAGTGGCTGGGGAGTTGGGTCGGCGCGGAGACCGACGGCAGCGAACCGGAGGCCCTGCTGCGGACCGCGGTGGCCGCCGCCGCGTATCTGCACCGGGTGCGCGGCACGGTACGCGGCCTCGCCGAAGCGGTACGACTCGCCTTCGGCGTGACACCGGAGATCACGGAGAGCGGGGCGGCGGCCTGGAGCGCGCGCCCGCTGGGCCCGGTCCCCGGCGAGGCGCGCCCGCGCCTCCACGTCCACCTGCGCCTGCCCTCCCCCACCTCGGCGGACCACCACCGCCTGGACGCCCTCGTGGCGGCCGCCCGCCCAGCCCACATGCCGTACACGGTCCAAGTGACCGCAGGCGACCCCGCCGAAAGGACCCCGCAGACATGACGACCACCCAGAACTGCGCCGAATGCGGCACCCGCGCGGAACCGGGCCAGTCGTTCTGCGACGCCTGCGGGGCGGTACTGAGCTGGACGGACCGGGTGCCCGCCGGTGCCTCCGGCGGAAACGCGAGTGCCTCCGGCGGGGGTGCGGGTGCCTCCGGCGGGGGTGCGGAGGGCTCCAGCAGGGGCACGGACGACTCCGGTCGTGATGAGGAGGCCGTCGACAGGAACACCGGTGCCTCCAACGGCAGTTCAGGAGCGACCGGTCGGAACGGGAACGGCTCCGCTCAGGGCGGGGACGCCTCGGGCCGCGGGGCGGATGACGCTGCCTTCGCCACGTCCTCCGCCGGGTCCGCCTCCTCCGCCGGGGCGGGCGGTTCCTCGTCCGGCGGGCCCGGTGGGTCCGGTGACCCCGGTTGGGATGCCTTCGCCCGGTCGGACGGGAGTGCGGGGCTGGTCCGTAGCGCGCGGGAGGAGCTGTTGGCCTCCGGTACGTCGGCCGCAGCGGTCGATGCCGGTGGCGCGCCGGTGGCCACGAACGCCTCCGCCGGCCCGTCCCCCTCCACCGCTCAGTCCTCCGCCACCCCTCAGCCCACCGGCCCGTCCCCTTCCGCCGCTCAGCCCGTCGCGCCGTCGCCCACCCCCTCTCAATCCGCCCCTCAGTCCCCCGCCGACCAGGACGACGACACCCTCCCCAACCAATCGAGGTCCCTCGCCGCGGGGACGGTTCCGACCCCCGCTGTCTTCCCGGCGGCCCCGCCCCCCGCGGACCCGGCGTACCACGACGACATGGCCCACCGCGCCCGGCAGTTGCTCGTGCCGGTAAACGATCCGGAGCCTCGCCCCACGGCCGAGCCGGCAGTCGCGCCGGTGCTGCCGGGACGGCCCGCGCCGCAGCGGCCGCAGACCGTGCGGGCGCCCGGTGAGGAACTCGGGGCGGACGGGGGGACGCCGTGTCCCTGGTGTGCGACGCGCAATCGGCCCGAGCGGCACTACTGCGCGCGGTGCGCGATGCCGATGGCCGGCGAGGGGCCCATACCCGGTCGACTGCCTTGGTGGCGGCGGCTGTTGGGCTTCCGGAACCGGGAGACCCCCTGGGCCGGCGACCGGCCGAGACTGCGCCGCGCCTTCGACCAGATCCTGACCTGGCTGACCGCCGCGGTCGTACTGGCCCTGCTGATCTGGCTGGCGTTCAGCATCCCCAAGGGCGTCCAGGCCACCCGCGATCACTTCGCCAAGCGTGCGCAGGTCGCCCCCGACAGCGTCAGCGCGTCCCGGTCCTACCCGGGTCACAAGCCGGCGCTGGCCTTCGACAAGCTCAACGACACCTGGTGGGGTCCGGGCGTGTCGGCATCGGGCCGCGGCGAGTGGATCGAGGCGAAGTTCGAGGAGCCGACCCGGCTGCTCGACCTGCTCATCACGCCCGGCGTCTCCGCCCGTGCCGACCAGCTCTCCCAGTCGGCCCTGCCGCACCGCGTCGAGGCCACCATCACGCTGGCCAACGGCAAGACGACCAAGCGTGAACTCACCCTCGACCAGGGCGCGGGCGCCCAGCGCCGGGCCTTCCGGGTCGGCGAGGTCACCAAGGTCCGCTTCACCATCGAGTCGGCGTACCTGATCTCCTCGACCAAGCAGGTGGCCATCGCCGAAATAGAGTTCTTCGGCCCGTCGAACGCGAACTCCGGCTGACACAACCAGCGGATTTACGGGGGTTATTCGTGGCGGTGGCGTGTGGATAGGTTCACACGCCACCGAAGGGCCCGAGGAACCCTTGCGGCGGCCACGGTCGTGACGTAACAACATGGATCATGAACCTGTTCAACCGTGCTGCGTCCCTGCGCCGCCCGGCACCCCCCACGGCTTTCCCCCAACCCCCCGCCGAACCCCCGGCCTTCGCCCCGCCCGCCCCCGACCCCGGCCTGGCGGGCCTGACCGGTGACTGGCTGATCGACCCCGCGCACAGCCGTATCGGCTTCTCCGTACGCCACGCCCTGGTGACGACCGTGCGCGGAGCCTTCACGGAGTACGACAGCCGGCTCCACTTCGACGGCCGCGACCCCTCCCGATCGAGCGCCGAGATCGTCCTGTCGACCGCGTCCGTCGACACCGGCGTCGAACAACGCGACACCCATCTGATCGGCCGCGACTTCCTGGACGCCCGGAACTACCCGCGCATGCGCTTCACCAGTACGGCCGTTCGGCTCGCGGGGGACGACGTCTACCGCATGACCGGCGACCTCACCATCAAGAACCGCACCCGTCCCGTGGACCTGGAACTCACCTACATAGGACACGTCACCGACCCCTTCGGATACGACCGGGTGGGCTTCGACGGCACGACCACCATCAACCGTTCCGAATGGGGCCTGGCCTACAACGCGCGGCTCGCGGAGGGCGGCGCGATGGTGAGCGAGAAGGTCCGGCTCCAGTTCGACATCGCCGCGATCCGGACCGTACCCAACGACTGAACCGCTCGGCCCCCGGGCCTCAACTCTTGGGTGCCGTCAGGTCGTAGACGACCGTCGAGCCCACCGTCCGCGGGGTGAAGGACGCGGTCACCCAGGCCGAGATCCGCGCACCGGTGCTGTCCTCGCCCTCGCGGGCGAAGCCGCCCTCCTGGCCGCCCTGGGCCACGAAGTAGTGGATCTCCCCGTCGGCGACGTACTGCTTGAAGCGGGCGAGCGTCGGTGCCGGGTCCCCGCCGCTGAAGCCGCCGATGGGCATGACCGGTCGGCCGGTGGCGAGTTGGAGCCAGGTCTGGTTGTCGGAGGCGACGGTCGCGGCGATCCAGGTGTAGGCCTGGGCGTTCTCGACCAGCGTGGCGCGCAGTTGAGGCGTGACGGCGTCGATGCCGCCCAGGCGGCCGGCACCGCTCTTGCCCGTGCCGCCCGTGCCGCCGGTACCCCCGCCACCTCGTGTGCCTCCCCCGGTGGGCCCGCCGTGTCCCTGCGCATCGGCCGCCGAGGCGGGGCCCGCGAGCGGGGTCTGCCCGGTGTGGGCCGTGGTGACCGTGGCCCACGTGTAGGCGGCCGGTCCGGCGAGTACGGCGGCCAGCGCGAGGCCCGTCGCGCCGAGCGCGAGTCGGCGCGGGAGGAGACGCGCGAGCGCCATGCCGGCTGCCGCCGCCAGCCCAACCACCAGTACCGACCAACGCAGTTGGGCGGTCCAGCCGTCCGCGCGGCCGAGCAGCACGAACGCCCACACCGCCGTCGCCGCGACCGTCACCGCCAGGACCACAGCCGCGACGGCACGGCCTCGGAGGCGCCAGAACAGGACCGTACCCATGGCGACCAATGCGGCGATGTACGGCGCGAGCGCGACGGTGTAGTACTCGTGGAAGGTCCCGGACATGAAGCTGAACGTCACCGCGGTGCACAGCAACGCGCCGCCCCAGGTCAGAAATGCCGTGCGGTGCGGGTCGGTTCGGGCGGCCCGGCGGGTGACCACGAGCGCCGCGACCAGGAGGATCAGCGCGGCGGGCAGCAGCCAGGAGATCTGGCCGCCCAGCGCACTGTCGAACATGCGCGTGATGCCGCCCTCGCCACCGTGGCCGCCCCCACCGCTCCTGCCCTCGTCACCGGTGATGCGCCCGAGCCCGTTGTAGCCGAGGGTCAGCTCCAGGAAGCTGTTGTCCGTGGAACCGCCCACGTAGGGGCGGGAGTTGACCGGCCAGAGCTCGACCAGGGCCACCCACCAGCCGGCGCTGACCACGATCGCGGCCCCGGCCAGCAGGACTTGACCGATCCGCCTGGTGAGGGGCTGCGCCGCGCACACCAGGTAGACCGCCGTCAGCGCCGGCAGGATCAGCCACGCCTGGAGGGTCTTGACCAGGAAGGCGAGACCGAAGCAGACCCCGGTCAGCACCATCCAGCGGGCCACCCGGTGTCCTTCCAGAGCGCGTTGGAAGCAGTACAGCGCGCACACCAGGAGCAGGGCGAGCAGCGCGTCGGGGTTGTTGAAGCGGAACATCAGCGCCGCGACCGGGGTCAGCGCGAGGAGCGCGCCGGCCAGCAGCCCGGCGGCCGGTCCGTACAGTCGCCGTACCGCCGCGTACAGCACGCCGACCGTGGCGACGCCCATCAGCGCCTCGGGGGCGAGGATCTGCCAGGACCCGACGCCGAAGAGCCGTACGGAGAGGTCCATGGGCCACAGCGCGACCGGCGGCTTGTCGACGGTGATGGAATTCCCCGCGTCCGAGGCCCCGAAGAACGCGGCCTTCCAGCTCTCGCCGCCCGCCTGCACGGCCGCCGAGTAGAACTCGTTGCCGTAGCCGGACGCGCCCAGGTCCCAGAGGAAGGCGATCGCGGCGACGATCAACAGGGCCCAGAAGGCGGGGCGTTCCCATGGTGGACTGGCGGTGCGGTCGGTGGCCGCGGCCGTTCGGGGTGGCAACGGGCCCTCAAGGACTGAGGGGTTGAGCGTGGTCATGTCTCTCCTCGTGGGGGCATGGTGAGGCACTGTGGGGCCGTCGGGACGTCGAAGTCCGTCCTCGGTGCGGCCGTCACCCTGCACGGCCGACTTCTCAGCCCCCTCTCAGCGCCGGGCCGCGGCGAGGTGTGCGAGCGGCGCTCCCGAAGGCCGCGCGGTATCGCTGACCAGGAAGGACAGCGGGCCCCGGCGGAGTCGACGGCTCCGCGCCCCGCACCCCACCCGCACCCCGGGCCCGTACATCTCAGGCGAATCTCAGATTCGGGCGGTGTGATGGCACGGTGACTTCACGCCCTACGGACCCCGCCGCCCCGGCGCATCCCCTGGTCCGCCCCGACGGCTCGCGCGTCCGGGTGCTCGTGGTCGACGACGAGCCGGACCTCACCGAAGTGCTGTGCGGCGCGCTGGCCTACGAGGGCTACCACGCGCGCCCCGCCGCGGACCGGGCGTCGGCGGTGCGGGCCACGACCGAGTTCCGGCCGGACGCGGTGATCCTCGACGTGATGCTGCCGGACGCCGACGGGCTCACCGTGCTGCGCGAGATCCGCGCCGAACTCCCCACCGTGTGCGTGCTGTTCCTCACCGCGCGGGACGCGGTCGAGGACCGGGTCGCCGGGATCCGGGCGGGCGGCGACGACTACGTCACCAAGCCGTTCAGCCTGGACGAGGTCACCGCCCGGCTGCACGGCCTGCTGCGCCGGGCCGGCATGGCGCGCCGCAGCGCGGGCGAGACCGCGCTGACCGTCGGCGACCTGGTGCTCGACGAGGACGCCCACGAAGTGACCCGGGCCGGCGAGGTGATCGCCCTGTCCCCCACGGAGTACGCACTGCTGCGGCTGCTCATGAACCATCCGCGCCAGGTGCTCAGCAAGACGCTGATCCTGGAGCGGATCTGGTCCTACGACTACGGCCACCACGCGCACGTGGTCGAGCTGTACATCTCGTATCTGCGCAAGAAGGTGGACGCGGGTCGGCCGCCCATGATCCACACCGTGCGCGGTGTCGGATACGTCCTCAAACCCCCCACCACCTCATGAACGCGGTGGCGCGTGCCCGCCTGGACCGGCTGCGCCCCCGCACCCTGCGCGCCAAGCTCACCTGGGGCCTTGTCGTCCTGCTCGCGCTGAGCTGCGCGACCGTCGGCGTGACGAGCGTCCTCGCCCTGCGCAGCTACCTCACCGACCAACTCGATCACCAACTCGCCGACTCCGGCTGCCTGTTCCCCTCCTCGCTCCGGCAATCCGCCGAAGCCCAGCGGCAGTCGGGCGGGGACGCCGACTACGGCGACCTGGCGGCGCGTTGGCGTGCCGACACCCGCGGGCAGAGCATCGGCACCTTCGGGGCGCGGCTCAACGACGGACAGATCACCGATGCCGCCGTCGTCCGGGCCAACAGAGGCACCGCCGTCACCCTCGACGCGGCCGACGCGGCGACGCTCAACGCCCTGCCCACCGACGGAAAGGCCCACAGCGTCACGTTCTCGACGCTCGGTGCCTACCGCGTGTACGCCTGCGCGGGAAAGGACGACGACGTCCTGGTCAGCGGCCTGCCGTTGGCCCCGCTCCAGGAGACGGTCCGACGCCTCGCCCTGGTCTGTTCCCTGGTCTTCGGCGGGGCTTTGGTGATCACCGGGGTCGCCGGTGCCCTGTGGGTACGCCACTCACTGCACCCCCTGCGCCGGGTGACCGACACCGCGGCCGCCGTCGCCGCGCTGAAGCTGGACAGCGGCGAGGTCACCCTCCCGGGCCCGACGGCAGCCGGCGATCCGCGCAGCGAGGCCGGCCAGGTGGCCGCCGCGCTCGACCGCATGCTCGGCCACGTCCAGGAGGCGCTGGCCAAACGCCACACCAGCGAGGAGCGGCTACGGAGCTTCGCCGCCGACGCGAGCCATGAACTGCGTACCCCTGTCGCCTCGATCCGTGGCCACGCCGAACTCGCCCTGCGCCACCCCGGACCGGTCCCCGCCAAGGTCGAGCGGGCCCTGGACCGGGTGGCCGCCGAGGCGGCACGGATGAGTGCCATGGTCGACGACCTGCTGCTGCTCGCCCGCCTCGACGCGGGGCGGCCCTTGCAGCGCGACCGGGTCGACGTGACCCGCCTGGTCATCGACTGCACGGACGACGCACGGGCGGCGAGCCCCGACCACGACTGGGTCCTCGACCTGCCCGAGACGCCGGTCACCGTCACCGGCGACGCGCACCGGCTGGCGCAGGTGCTGACCAACCTCCTGGCCAACGCCCGGCTGCATACGCCGGCCGGCACGCTGGTGACTGTGCGCGTGGCGTGGAGCGGGCCGGGGTGGAATGGGTCGGGGTGGAATGGGTCTGGGCAGGGCGAGCCGGGGCGGAGTGAGTCGGGGCCGAACGAGCTGGGGCAAAGTGCGCCGGGGTGGTGCCGGGTGTCCGTCGCGGATGACGGGCCCGGCATTCCGTCCGAGCTCCGGCAGACGCTCTTCGAGCGCTTCACCCGCGCCGACCGCCGGCACCCCGGCACGGGGACGCGGGGTGCGGGTGCAGGGCTCGGTCTGTCCATCGCGGCGGCCGTCGTGGCGGCCCACGAGGGCACGCTGACCTTCGAGAGCGTCCCGGGTTCGACGGTGTTCACCGTGCTGCTGCCTGAGATTCCTCTTTAAAAGAGGCCGCGGGGCCCGTATCCGGCCTGGTCTGAGAGGGAACTGAGAGGTCCGCTGAGGAAGGTGAGGGCAGCCCACCGCTTCCGCTCCCGAGGAGCCTCATGAGCAGCGTTCACAGCCGTGCAGCGAGCAGCGTTTCCAGCCCTGCGGCGAGCAGCGTTTCCAGCCCTGCGGCGAGCAGCGTTTCCGGCCCTGCGACGAGCAGCGGTCAAAGCCATGCCGCCTTCGCGACCGACCTGCCTGCTCGGTACGTCCACGTGGAACACGTCATGGGCACCGTGGTCTCCCTCGACCTGCGCGACTGCGACCCGAAGGAGGCTGCCGCGGGCGCCGCCAGTGCGGTGCGCTGGCTGCACGAGGTCGACGCCCTCTTCAGCACGTACAAGCCGGACAGTGCCGTCTCCCGTATCGACCGCGGGGAGTTGCCGCCGGAGAACGCGGGCGCCGAGGTGACGTGGGTGCTCCAGAGGTGCGCGGAACTCCGCCGGGCCACGGACGGGTACTTCGACGCATGGGCGACCGGCGTCCTGGATCCGTCGGCCCTGGTGAAGGGCTGGTCGGTGCAGCGGGCGGCGGACGCGCTGGTGGCCCGGGGCCTGACCGACTTCTGTCTGACGGCGGGCGGCGATGTGGTGAGCCGGGGCAGCAGAGAGGGTGACTCGCCCTGGCGGATCGGCGTCCAACACCCCAAGGACCGCGACGCGTTGGCCGCCGTGGTGCACGCCGGCGACCTCGCGGTGGCGACCTCGGGGACGTACGAGCGCGGCGCGCACATCATCGACCCGCACACGGGCACCGCCCCCACCGGGCTGCTGTCGGTCACCGTCTGCGGTCCCGACCTGGGCACGGCGGACGCGTACGCGACGGCAGCCTTCGCCATGGGGCGCCGGGCGGCCGACTGGACGCTGACCCTCGACGGATACGAGGCGATGACGGTCACGGACGACGAACGCGTGTATCTCACCCCGGGCTTCCCCCTGGCCGACCCCGCGGAGGAGTCACGATGACCGCACCCCACCTCTCTCAACAGCCCCCGCCCAAGCCGCCCGTGCGGCCGCGCAACTGGCCCCCGCCGTCCGTCCCCCCGTCGGCGCGGCGCGTCATCCGGGCACCTCGCAGGTTCCCCGCCCGCCGCCGCCCGCTCGTCGTCGACGCCCTGGCCGCTGCGGCCGGACTCGGACTGGGCATCTCCCTTGCCCTGGGCATCAGTTCGCAGACCGTCAGCGCGCTCCAGGCCCCGGGCGGCATCGCCACCGCGCTCGGCCGCGTCACCGGGATGCTCTGCGGCTACGCCATGGTCGTCATCGTCCTGCTCTCGGCCCGCATCCCGCCCCTCGAACGCGCCCTGGGCCAGGACCGGTTGATCCTCTGGCACCGCCGACTCGCCCCTTGGGGCCTGTACTTGCTCTTGGCCCACGCGGTCCTGATCACCGTCGGATACGCCCGCGCGGCGAAGACGGGAATCCTCGCGGAGATCGGCCAACTCCTGTGGAGCTACGCGGGAATCCTGTCGGCCACCGTCGGCAGCGCCCTGCTGCTGGCCGCCGGGGTCACCTCCTACCGGCGGGCGCGACGCCGGATGAAGTACGAGACCTGGTGGGCCGTCCACCTCTACACCTACCTGGGCCTGGGCCTCTCCTTCATCCACCAGATCGACACGGGCGCCCCGTTCGTGGGCCACCACCTGGCCACGACCTGGTGGACCTCCCTGTGGGTGGGCACCCTGATCGTCGTACTCACCTTCCGGATCGGCCTCCCCCTGTACCGATCGATCCGCCACGACCTGCGCATCGCCCAGATCGCGTCCGTGGGACCCGACACCTGGTCGATAGTCCTCGCCGGCCGACATCTGGAGAAACTCCCCACAGCGGGCGGCCAGTTCATGATGTGGCGTTTCCTGCGCCGGGAGTTGTGGTGGCAGGCCCACCCCTACTCCCTGTCGGCCACACCTCAAGCGGGTCATCTCCGCATCACGGTCAAGGAGTTGGGCGACCACAGCACGGCTCTCTCCTGCCTGACCCCCGGCACCAGGGTGGCGTTCGAGGGCCCGTACGGCGTCTTCACCGCCGACGCGCGGCGGTCCCGGAACGTCCTGCTCGTCGGCGCCGGTGTGGGCACGACCCCGATCCGCGCCCTCCTCGACGATCTGCCCCGGGACACCCACGTGGTCGTCCTGCTGCGCGGCAGGCAGCGCGAGGACATCGCCCACCTCGACGAGTTCGAGCGCCTGCTCGCCAAGCGCCGGGGCCTACTCCACACCCTCACCGGCCCCCGCGACACCCTCCGCCTGGACGCACCGTCCCTGCACACCCTGGTCCCCGACATCGCCGGCCGGGACGTCTTCGTCTGCGGCCCCGACGAGTTCACCCGCCGCGTCGTCACCGCGGCCCGTGACGCCGGGGTACCGGCGGCCCACATCCACCACGAGGACTTCGCGTTCTGAATCCGCGTTCTGCATTCGCGTTCCGACTGCACCCTCCGACATCCCTGGAGAACCCCATGCGACGAGCCCCGATCGTCCTGGTCACGACCGTCATCGGCACGACCGGCGTGCTGATGTTCAAGCCCCACGAGATCACCCCGACCATCGCGTCGTCGTCCTCCTCGTCCTCGTCCTCGTCGGCGAGCCAGGACGCGACCGTCTCGAAGAGCGGCACCACGACGACCGCGACCGGCGCCGCGATCAGCACGCAGTTCGGCAACACGCAGGTCCAGGTGACCATCAAGGCCGGCAAGATCACCGACGTGAAGACGCTCCAACTCCCCGCCAACGAACCGCAGTCCGTGCAGATCAGCAACGGAGCCGTACCCACCCTGCGGGAGAGCGCCCTGTCCAAGCAGAGCGCCGCGATCGACTCGGTCAGCGGCGCGACCATCACCAGCCAGAGCTACGCCGCGTCCCTCCAATCGGCCCTGGACAAGGCGGGCTTCAAGGCGGCCGACGGCTCAACGGCCCCGACCACGGCCCCGACGGAATCGGAGGAGCGCGGACACGGGGGCGGCTTCGGGGACCATGGGGCCTTCGGCTAGGCCGCCCGGCCCTCGGTTGCCGCAAGTCCAGGAGCACGTCTTGCCTCCCACCTCCTCGTCCGTCAGCCGCGTCGGGCTGGCGGCCGCCCTCCTCCTGCCTGCCGCCTTCCTCGGCGGATGTTCCGCCCTCGGCGGCGACGACGGCTGTCACGACACGGCCGCCGAACTCAAGCAACTGGCCGCGCAGCCGCTGCTCGGCGCGGCGCCCACCGGCGCCGCGGCGCCCGCCAACTACCGCGGTGTGGGCGTGACCACCGGGTGCGACGACGACAGCAGCGGAAAGCCCTGGCTGCACGCGGACCGTGTCTACGCCTTCCCGGGCAGCCCCGACGACGCCCTCGCCCACTACACGAAGACCGCCGCCGCCGAAGGCTGGCACCCCGAGGCGGACCCGGATCCCGCGGCAGCGCCCGCCACCGTGGAGGGCTCCTGCTGGACCAAGACCGAGAAGAGCCGCCACCTGCTGCTCAACGTCGACTTCCGCACCGAAGGCTTCTCACCGACCCCCGAGGCCGGCACGGGCCTGGCCTACGCGGTGACGGTCGGCACCGAGGGCGACGGCGGTACGCCCTCGTGCTGGCACTAGAGCGGGAGGGCGAGAACGCAGAACTCATGCCCTTCCGGATCGGCCAGACACGTCCACGGAACATCCCCCTGGCCGAGATCGAGGTCGGTCGCACCAAGGGCCCGCAGCCGCTCCACCTCCGCCGCCTTGTCGTCACCGGGATACGGCAGCAGATCGAGATGCACGCGATCCGGCACGGTCTTCTCACCGGGCGTGCGGAGAAGCTCAAGGTACGGTCCACCACCCACAGCCGAACGCAACACCGCATGATCGTCGGTCACTTCAAGCAGGGTCCAGTCCAGGGCCTCGCCCCAGAACCGCCCCACGACCCGCGGATCCACACAGTCGACCACCACCGCGGCGATCGGCCCGGTGTCCCGGTAGACCTCCCGAGGCTCCAGCACGCAGAACTCGTTGCCCTCGGGGTCGGCGAGTACCGTCCACGGCACATCGCCCTGCCCCACGTCGACGGGTGTCGCACCGAGAGCCCTCAGCCGCGCGACCAACTCCGCTTGATGCGCCGGGGAGTTGGTGGCGAGATCGAGGTGCGTACGGTTCTTCGTCGCCGACTTGCCCTCCGGGACGGGAACGACGTCGACCCCGACGACGACCGGGTCCGGCCAGACGAAACCGCCGCCGGGTCCGACGTATGTGGTCACACCGGGGCTGTAGGCACTCCACCCGAGTGCCTCCGCCCAGAACCGACCGACCGCCGAACTGTCGACGGCCTTGATGTTCACCTGAACTGGTCGCAGTGGCATGCCGGCGATCCTATGGGCCGGCCGCGGTGGGGGTCGTTGACCGGCTTCAGTACCAGGAGGGCCCGGCGTTGGTGTACGGCTTCTGCAGCGCTGCCGCTTCCTCGTCCGAGAGGTGCAGGGCCAGGGCGTCCACGGCCTGCTGGAGATGGTGGGACCGGGTCGCGCCGACGATGGGCGCGGAGACGAGCGGGTTGCGCAGCACCCAGGCGAGGGCGACCTGGGCCATGGGGACGCCACGGGCTTCGGCCAGCTTCTGCACGGCGTCGATGACCGGCTCGTCGTACTCGCTGTCGAAGGCCTGCACGACGTGGTCGGTGGCGGAGCGGGTGCTCTGCTCGCCGACCGGGCGGGCCAGGCGGCCCTTGCCGTTCGGGGAGTACGGCACGAGCCCCACCCCCATGTCGCCGCACATGGCCATGAGTTCGGGCTCGTCCTGGCGGCGCAGGAGGTTGTACTGGTTCTGCATGGACACGAAGCGGGTCCAGCCGCCGAGTTCGGCCGCGTGCTGGAGCTTGGCGAACTGCCAGGCGTACATCGACGAGGCGCCCAGGTAGCGGACCTTGCCCGCCTTGACGACGTCGTGCAGCGCCTCCATCGTCTCCTCGACCGGGACTTCGTCGTCGAAGCGGTGGATCTGGTAGAGGTCGATGTAGTCCGTGCCGAGCCGGGCCAGGGAGGCGTCGACCTGTTCCAGGATCGCCTTGCGGGAGAGGCCTTCGCCGCCCGGACCCTCGTGCATCGGACCGCGCACCTTGGTGGCCAGGACGATGTCCTCGCGCCGGGAGTACTCGCGGATCGCCCGGCCGACGAACTCCTCGGAGGTGCCCGCCTGGTAGACATTGGCGGTGTCCCAGAAGGTGATGCCGAGCTCGACGGCCTGGCGGAAGAACGGGGCGGCCTTGTCCTCGGTCAACGCCCAGGGGTGGGCACGGGGAACGGTCGGATCGCCGTAACTCATGCAGCCGAGAGCGAGCCGGCTCACCTTCAGACCGGTGGTACCGAGACGGGTGTACTCCATGGTGACGCTCCTTCGCATCGGGCCGGATCCGCAGGGGGGAGGGCGTGGTCAGCGGGGTGCACGTGTGCTGGTGCGCGGGCCCTCGTACTCCGCGTCGGTGACGTGCTCCAGCCACTCGACCTCGTCGCCCTCCCACAGCGCGATGTGCTCCATGAACCGGTCCGGACTCGCGCCGTGCCAGTGCTCCTCGCCGGGCGGGCAGCCGATGGTGTCGCCCGGGTGGGCCTCGATGATCACGCCGTCCCGGGTGCCGACCAGGGCGACTCCGGACACGACGTGCAGGGTCTGACCCAGACCGTGGCTGTGCCAGGCGGTACGGGCGCCGGGGGCGAAGCGGACCAGGTTGACCCGTACCCGGGAGGGCTCCTCGCCCCGTTGGATCACGTCCGCCCAGACATCGCCGGTGAACAGGTGGGGCGGCAGCTTCACGGTCGCGGACTTCTTGAGGATCTCCATGGTGGTGCGTACTCCTTGCGTCGGCCGTCTCAGAGCGGCCGGAACGGGGGGATCGTCCTGCGTTGCCACCGATGAAACCGCAGGTCACACGCATGGAGAAGGACTCGTTGATACGTGTACTGCCAGTACACCCTTCGCCCGGAGACACCACCCGACAGCCGACGTAGCCTCGAAGCCATGGACAACCGGAGCGAGGTACGCGAGTTCCTGACCAGCCGTCGCGCCAAGATCACGCCACAGCAGGCGGGGCTGCCCGCCCACAGCGGCAACCGGCGCGTGAAGGGGCTGCGCAGGGAAGAGGTCGCGCTGCTCGCCGGCGTCAGCGCCGAGTACTACGCCCGTCTGGAGCGCGGCAACCTCTCCGGCGTCTCGGAGACCGTCATCGACTCCCTCGCCCGCGCCCTCCAGCTCGACGAGGCCGAGCGCGCCCACCTCGACGACCTCGCGCGTACGGCGAACACCACCCGCCGGCCGGCGCGCCGACGTGCCCCGCAGCCGATCCGGCCCAGCCTCCAACACCTGCTCGACGCGATGACCGAGGCCCCGGCCTTCATCCGCAACGGCCGCCTGGACATCCTGGCCACCAACCGGCTGGGCCGCGCCCTGTACGACCCGGTCTTCGCCGACCCGGCCCGGCCGGTGAACCTCGCCCGCTACGAGTTCCTCAACCCCGGCGCCGCCGGCTTCCTGCCCCAGCTGGAACGCCAGGCGGCCGGAGCGGTGGCGCTGCTGCGCACCGAGGCGGGCCGCGACCCGTACAACCGGGACCTGACCGACCTCGTCGGTGAACTCTCCACCCGCAGCGAGAAGTTCCGCGCCCTGTGGGCCGCCCACGACGTACGACTGCACCAGACCGGCGTCAAATACTTCCACCACCCCGCGGTCGGTGAACTCGCCCTCCCCTTCGAGGCGATGCCCATCCCCACCGAGCCCGGCCTCACCCTCACCGCCCTCAGCGCCGAACCCGGCACCCCGTCCCACGACAGCCTCAAACTGCTGGCCAGCTGGGCCGCCACCCTCGACCAGGACGACCTGGACAGCCAAGACAACCAGGACGACGAGCCGAACACCGCGGCCACCGACGGCGGACAGAGCGGATAACCGCCTCCTACTCGTCCTGCTCGTCGAAGGCCCGACGCGCCGCGGCGGTCTCCGGCTGGTGGGTGATCGCCCATGTCGCCAAGGCGATGGCCGGCTCGATCAGCGTGCGTCCCATGGCCGTGAGGTCGTACTCCACACGCGGGGGCACCTCGGCGTGCACGGTACGAGAGACCAGTCCGTCCCGTTCGAGGCCGCGGAGCTTCAGCGTGAGCATCCGCTGGGACACGCCGGGGATGCAGCGTTGCAGCTCACTGAAGCGGAGCCGTCCCGAGCTGAGCGTGCCGATGATCAGCAGCGACCACTTGTCGCCGACGAGATCGAGGAGCTCGCGGAACGCGCGTCCGTCCTTCGTCTGAAGGCACATCGCCGCGAAGTCCGCCGACGTCCCGGGTGCCGCTGCGGGTCCTCGCGTCCCGGTCATGGTTCCTCCCCTGTGCTGGAGGCACACGAATGTGCCTTTTGTGCGGCCTCACGCGATAACTCATGATGGGGCTACGAACAAATCGTAACCAAGGAGGCTCCCGTCCATGAAGTCCGTCCTGATCGCCGGAGGAAACAGCGGCATCGGCCGACGCGTCGCCGCCGAACTCGTCGGCCTGGGCCACCGCGTCGTCATCCTGGGGCGCGACCGGCGCAAAGGCGAAGAGACCCTGGCCTCCTTCGGCGACGCCACCGGACATGCCTCCTTCCACACGGTGGACCTGTCCACGCACGACGGAGTGCGCGCCGCCGCCCAGCACGTCCTGCGGGAGAACGACCACTTCGACGCCCTCGTGCACACGACGGGAGTGATGACGTCCGAGGACCTGCGCACGACGGACGGCCTGCACCAGGTTTTCGCGGTCAACTACCTGAGCCGCTATCACCTCACCCAGCTGCTGATGCCGGCGCTCCGAAACGGCGACGACGGCAGGGTTCTGATGATGACGGCCCACATTCCGCCCACGACCAGGACGAGCTTCGAGAAGTTCCCGGACTTCCGGCCCTACGACTTCCTCCAGGCACGGAAACCGATCCAGCTCGCCAACCACTTCTACGCCGCACACCTCACCGGCTTCGAACCGGAGATCAGAGCGGGAGTGATCAACGCGGGAGTGGTGAAGACCGACCTCCTGCGCATGCAGTCCCGCCTGATGAAGATGACGGCGACAGTCGTCGCGGCACTGTTCGCTGGCAGTGTCGAGAAGTCGGCTCACAACGTCGTCCAAGCCACCCTGCGCGACGACTGGACCGGCGCTCAGTACTGGGGAAAGCCGGGCGCGTTCGAGGACCGGACCCGTATCGAAGCAGCACCACTCGAAGTGCAACGAGTCATGACCATCTCTCAACAGCTCACTGGCGCCTGAGAGTTCCAGGACCCGGGACCGTGACGGAGATTGCCAGTCAGCGCTTTGGTGCAGCGCAGGTCACAGGTCACCGACCTGTGGCAGGCCGCGCCTCCGACATCGTTGTCGAAAGCGCGGCCTGCCCGGGGAGCAGCCCTACGGGATGCGGCGCGCCCCGAGACCGGAGGGTGTGGTCGGCCTACGGCGTGTAGCGGGCGTCACTGCCGTACAACTCCCTCGTGAACGCGGAGACATCGGCGCTGCGATTGGCGCCGTCGAGGTTGTACGTCAGATAGACGCCGTACCCCTCGCTGACCGTGCGGCGGGCGAGGCTGGCGGCCGTGCTCTGTGAGGTCGCGCCGATCTGGACGGCCGCCGGTGACAGCTTCGACTTGGGCAGTGCGATGGCGGGGACCTGCCAGCTGCCGTAGTACGGGTTCCAGGCGTAGTCGAACTTGGACGAGACGTCGACGCCGCCGTAGGACAGGCGCGACGCGGCCGGACCGATGTTGTAGAGACTGATGATCTTGTTCGGCATGTTGGCGCGCAGTGCCGACACCAGGTACACGAACGAGCTGGCGTTGGGCTGGCCGGTGCCGTTGTTGCCGTAGTCGGCGTACTCGTCGTCGAAGTCGATGCCGTCGAGGCCGTACTTGGTCACGGTGTCCGACAACTGCTTCGCGAACGTCGAAGCCGTCTGCTGGGACGGGAAGTTGGCGAAGCCCGAGCCCTGGTGGTTGCCGAGCACCGAGAGGACGACCTTGATGCCCTTCTGCTGCAACGGCCGTATCTGCGTGGCGGCGTTGTCGAGGACGCGCTGCACGTTCGGGTTGAAGTACAGGGTCCCCGCCTTCGTGCCCGCGTCGTAGTTGATGTTCGCCGCGAAGATCACGGCGACATCGAAGACGTTGGCGCCGCCGTTGGAGAGGGTGTACTTGCCGACGTTCAGCATGCTGTTGTTGTTCACCTCGACGTACGCCACCGAGGTCGGTCCTTGTTTGGCCAGAGCGGCCGCGGGGGCCGCTGTCGCGCCGGTCGTGGTGGTCGCCCCTAAGGCGAGGGCCGTAATGGCCGACAGCGCGAGCGCGGCCGTCCGTATTCTGCTCCGCATCGGAGTGAACATCGTTGATCGGTCTCCCATCGCATGGAGCGGCGCCCGACCTGTTCGGAAGCGCCGAGTGAGCCCCCCGATCTTTCCGTTCCCGTGACCGAATCCCCAGAACCATGCGAGAACTCTTCACGACTCCCACGCACCCATGTCGCACCGTAACCCTGGGCCCTGGCAAGGGAGTTACCAGTACAGATCGCCACCCACGCCTCGACACACGTGCGTCCGCGCCGCGGACCGTAGTACCACCCGCCTCACCCGGACGCCGCGGCCCGACCGGGCACCGGAGCGACCTTGTCGAGGCGTCGTCGGGTCTCGTCCGCGTCGAGAGGCCCGCCATGACCGGGGAGCAGGCGCCGCGGACGGCGGTCGAGTTCGGCCATGAGGACCCTGCGCACTCCGGCTGCGTCCTCCGTGAAGAAATGGCGCTTCGGGCTCCGGGGGCGCAGCACGCCACCGCGGACCAGGTCGCCGACGAGCGTGTCGTCGCCGACGCGGACGACGAGCGACCCGGGTGTGTGGCCGCCGAACCGCTCCGCGTGCGCGTCGACACCGTAGGGACTCAGGTCGAGCTTGCCCTCCACCAGGATGTCGGCTTCGACCGGCTGGGCCTTCGCGCGGAGGACCCGGGACTTCAGCAGCGCTCCGGCGGGATGACTGATCTGGAGTTCGCCGTTGCGTCCGGTCCGCAGGAGTTGTTCGTCACCCAGGCCGACCGCGATCGGAACTCCGACGTCCGCGAACGACGCCGCCGTGCCGCTGTGGTCGTTGTGGCCGTGGGTCAGGAGGACCAGGGCGATGTCGCGAGGCTGAAGGCCCTGCGCGGACAGCGCGTCACGCAGGCGGTCGCCGTCCTCCGGTCCGCCCGCGTCCACGAGGACCGCCTGCTCGCCACGCAGGAGATAGGCGTTGCTGATGCCCATGGACAGCGGGGTGACGGTCGTGGCGCTCATGCGGAGCACCGCGCAGCTTCGGCGCCGGCGCCGACGTTCGTGCGGCTGTCGACGCCGAGTATTCGAGCGGAAACGTCCATGATCATCTTCCTTCGCGCTACGCACGTAACCTTACGGCCGTAAGTAGAGCATGAGAACTTACGGCCGTAAAGTCATCGCCATGGCTCCACCGGCATCCCGCAGACGCAACCCCCGAGGTCAGGGCGGGCAACTCCGCGACGAGATCGTGACCGCGGCCCGCGAGCTGCTGGTCGAGACCGGCTCGGACAGCGCGGTGACCTTGCGGGCGATCGCCCGCAAGGTCGGCATCGCGCCACCGTCGATCTACGCGCACTTCGACACGCCCGACCAGATCGTCGAGGCCGTGGTCACCGAGACCCGCTCACTGCTGGTGCGTGATCTCGAGACCGCCCGGGCGGGAGCGAAAGACGCGCGTGAACGACTGCTGGCCGACTGCCACGCCTATCTCGTCTTCGGTGCCGAGCGGCCCGAGCTCTACGCCCTGCTGTTCTCCCGGCCGCGGCCCAAGGGCAGCAGCGTCACAGAAGAACGCATCGACCAGGCGGTACGCCGGCTCGCGCCCATCGTCGGCGAGACCGTCGCGACTCAGCTCGCTCCCGCCGAGGCATTCTCGATACTGCTGCGCGACGTCGCCGACGCGATGCGCGACGGCTCGTCCCGTGCGGAGGACGCGTTCACCACGGCGACCGCGCTTTGGGCGGCCCTGCACGGCCTCATCATGCTCCGCGCCCGCATCCCCCGATTCCCGTGGCCGCCACCCGGACAGCTGGAGGCGGAGATCATCAACCGACTCGCGTTCCCGCCCGACCCCGCACCCAACTGACCGCCGGTACGCGATCCTCGGCTCCGCCTACCCCCGCGACCGATCAACAGCCCGCCCCACGCCGCCTCACAACCCCACGATCCTGTTCCACTCCTTCGCGAACCCCACCCGCTCCTTCGACGTGATGTCCCGCGCGATGGCGAGGTGCTTGCGCATCGTGGCGTCCGGGAAGATCAGGGGGTTCTCGGCGAGGGCGGCGGTGTCCTTGTCCTTGGACGAAGCAAGCACATCCTGAGCAGCCGGAACAGGACAGACGTAGTTCACCCAGGCGGCCAACTCCGCCGCGACCCTGGGCTCGTAGTAATAGTCGATCAGCCGCTCGGCGTTGGTCTTGTGGCGGGCCAGGTCGGGGATCATCAGGGAGTCCGACCACAGCTCGGCGCCCTCCTCGGGGACGACGAAGCGGATGTCGGGGTTGTCCGCCTGGAGCTGGATCACGTCTCCCGAGTACGCCTGACAGGCCAGTACGTCACCGCTGACCAGGTCCTTCGTGTAGTCGTTGCCGGTGAAGCGCCGGATCTGGCCGTTCTTGACGTACTTCTCGACCTCGTCGCAGACGGCGTAGAAGTCGTCGGCCGTCCACTTGGTGACGTCGACGCCGTTGCCCTGCATGAGCAGCGCGAACGCCTCGTCGAGGCCGGAGAGCAGAGTCACCCGCCCCTTGAGGTCGCTCGCCCAGAGGTCCTTCACGTGCCGGATCTCGCGGCCGAGGCGGCGGCGGTCGTACGCGATGCCGGTGATGCCGGACTGCCACGGCACCGTGTACTTGCGGCCCGGGTCGAAGGCGGGTGAGCGCAGCAGCGGGTCGAGGTACTTGGCCACGTTGGGCTGACGGGCCCGGTCCATCTCCTGGACCCAGCCCAGCCGTACGAACCGCGCGCACATCCAGTCGCTGATGACGATCAGGTCCCGGCCGGTCTGCTGGTGGTTCATGAGCGCCGGGCTGATCTTGCCGAAGAACTCGTCGTTGTCGTTGATCTCCTCGATGTAGTCGACGGAGATCCCGGTGCGCTTCTCGAACGCGTCCAGCGTGGGCCGCTTCGTCGAGTCGTCGTCATCGGTGTCGATGTACAGCGGCCAGTTCGACCAGGTCAGCCGGTGGTCCGAGGCGGAGAGATCGGCCCCGGCCCGCTCCCCGGGACTCACATACGCGGCGGGCACCCCGCAGCCGGCCAGACCGCCCAGCACCGCGGCCCCGCCGAGCGCGCGCAGCAGGGTCCGGCGGGAGGGCGGGGAAGTCTTCGGTGAGAGCGCCATTACCGAAGGATGCCGCCCCCACCTGTGCCCGGACAATCGACGCAGCGTCGAGCGGCACCGCACAGGTCCGACACCTTGTCGATACGGCGGGTCAAGCCCGCGGCAAGCCCGGGGCAACCGGCGCGGCCACGGCCGCCCCCAGTCCCGCCCGCGTTCCCGCCCCCGCCCCCACTCCCCAGCACGGCAGACTGACCTCCACCGTCAGCCCACCCCGAGGCCGGGTCCTGGCCCATACGCGTCCCCCGTGCGCCGCGACGACGGCCGCGACGATCGACAGCCCGAGCCCCACCCCGTCCCGCACCCGTCCCCTCCCCTGCGGAGCAACCCGCTCCGGACCCAGCCGCCGAAACGGCTCGAAGAGCCCCGCCGCCTGATCCGCCGGGATCATCGGGCCGCTGTTCTCGATCCGCAGCCCCGGCCGGCCCGCCGCGTCCACCCCCGTCCACACGCTCACCCAACCCTCCTCCCTCGTGGACAAGTTGTGGCGCACCGCGTTCTCGGTGAGGTTGACCACCAACCGTTCGATCAACTGCGGGTCCCCGAGCACGGGCGCCGGCTCCAGCCGCGCCTCGACCCGACAACCGTCCATCACCGGCAGCCGTTCCCGCACCATGGCCGTCAGGTCCACCAACTCCCGCCGTTCCAGGCCCCGTTGACTACGCGCCAGCGTCAACAGCGCGTCGATCAACCGCTCCTGCTCCTGCCCCGCCGCCCGCACCCGCCGCAACGCACCCCGCAACTCATCCTCCGAGGCGTCGGGGTCGGCCAACGTCACGTCCACGACCGCCTGTTGGAGCGTGAGCGGAGTACGCAGTTCGTGCGAGGCATTGGCGACGAACTGCTTCTGCGCCTCGAACGACCCCGCCAGCCTCGCCAATACGTCGTCGAAGGTGTCCGCCACCGCCTTCAACTCGTCGTCCGGGCCCGCCACGGCGAGCCGTTCGTGCAGATTGTCGGCCGAGATCCGCCGCGCGGTCGCGGTCATCGTCCGCAACGGTGCCAGCACCCGCCCGGCCATCACCCACCCCAGGGCGACGGAGGCCAGCGCCATCGCGGCGAGGGCGAGGGCCGCGTAGACGAGCAGGTCGTGCAACTGGTCCTGGCGGACGACCTCGGCGAAGGCGTTGATGGTGGCCGGGGCGGTGGGTACGGCGCCCGGGCCCGGCAGGCCGGGGGCCTCCACCGACGAGACGGTCTTGTGGACCCCCACGTTGTTCGCGGCGAGGAAGTAGACGAAGCCCAGCAGCAGCGCGCCCGCCACCACGAACAGGGCGCTGTAGAGCAGCGTCAGCCGCCACCGGATGCTGCGCGGACGCCACGCGGGCACCCTCATAAGACCTTTCCACGCGGGCGGCACCCTCCTGAGGCCGCTCCACGCGGGCACCCTGGCAAGACCGTTCCGCGCGGACACCCTCGCAAGGCCGTTCCACGCGGACACCCTCGCCTGGCCGTTCCACCCGGGCACCTTCATAGGGCCGTTCACCGGATCCGGTACCCGGCCCGGTCCACCGTCTCGATCAACGGTGGCTCCCCCAGCTTCCGGCGCAGTCTGCTCACCGTGACCTTCACGGTCTGGCTGAAGGGATCCGCCGCCTCGTCCCACCCGCGCTCCAGCAACTCCTCCGTGGACACCACCGCCCCCTGCGCCCCGAGGAGCAGTTCCAGCACGGCGAACTCCTTCGGACTGAGCGGGAGTTCACCACCCGCCCGGGTCGCCTCCCGCCGCGCCGGGTCCAGCCGGAGTTCGCCCCGGACCAGCACCGGCGGCAACGCGGGCTGCGCACGGCGCGCCAACGCCCGTATCCGCGCGACGAGTTCGGAGAAGGCGAACGGCTTGGAGAGGTAGTCGTCGGCGCCGAGCCCCAGTCCCGCGACCCGGTCGGCCACCGTCCCGGACGCGGTGAGCATCAGCACCCGGGCCCGACTGCCGCCCGCGGCCAGCCGCCGGCACACCTGGTCGCCGTGCAGGCCGGGCAGATCGCGGTCGAGCACGACGACGTCGTACCCGTTGATCTCGGCACGCTCCAGGGCGGTCGGCCCGTCGAAGGCGAGGTCGACCGCCATGCCCTCGCGGCGCAGCCCCGCCGCCACCGTCTCGGCGAGCTCTTCGTGGTCCTCGACCAGCAGCACACGCATGGCCGTCAGTGTGGCGGGCGGGGGGTTACACACGGATAAGGGAGGCCGTTCCGCTGCTGTAACCGTCCGGGGAGTTGCCTGAGATCCGCAAAGCAGCCGCAAGCACTCGCAACCGGCCGCACCCAACAGCGCCTCACCACAGGCCTGATCACAGGAGGAACCCCATGCGCGCTCTGGCGACCCGATCGCAGAGCCTCGCCCTCGGCATCGCCGTCCTGACGGCCGCCGCCCTCGGCACGGTCGGCGCGACGGCCGCGCAGGCGTCCGGCACCTCGACCACCAAGGCCCCCGTGGCCAAACACGCCATCGCCGGCGTGAGCGTGGGCACGGAGAAGGGCAAGCCCACCGAGCCGCCCCGGGGCGCCCGGCTGGCGGTGGCGTACCACCCGACCGCGGACGCCCCGGACGACCTCAACGCCGCCAACGACGACTTCGCCGCCTGCATGAAGGAGCAGGGCCAGTCTGTCTTCCCGGACTTCGAGGCGTCCAAGGGCGAGGACGGCGGCATCATGCTGAAGGTGAGCGTCAAGAGCCCGGACTTCGACCCGACGTCCAAGAGCTACCGCAAGGCGCTCAAGGCCTGCGGCCCGGTCCTGGCGAAGGCCGGCATCACCTTCCCGGACCCGGCCGACCTGCCGCCCCTGCCGACCCCGGGCAAGCCCGGAAAACCCGGCAAGCAGAGTGACGAACTTCCGTCGCTGACCGAGAGCGGCTTCAGGACCGCCTGACCATCACGACCATCGAGACCATCGCGGAGGGGGAACAGCGCGGCCCCGGACGGCAGTTCACCGTCCGGGGCCGCGCCTCACACCCGTACAGGCGTCCGGGGCCGCGCCCCATACCCGTACAACCGCCGGAGGCCTACGCGTCGAGCGACGTCATCACGTGCTTGATCCGCGTGTAGTCCTCGAACCCGTACCCCGAAAGGTCCTTGCCGTAGCCGGACTTCTTGAAGCCGCCGTGCGGCATCTCCGCGACCAGCGGAATGTGCGTGTTGATCCACACGCATCCGAAGTCGAGGCGCTTGGACATCCGCATGGCCCGCCCGTGGTCCTTGGTCCACACCGAGGAGGCGAGCGCGTAGTCGACGCCGTTGGCCCAGGACACCGCCTGCTCCTCGTCCGTGAAGGACTGGACGGTGATGACCGGTCCGAAGACCTCGTTCTGGATGATCTCGTCGTCCTGCTTGAGGCCGGAGACGACGGTCGGCGCGTAGAAGTAGCCGACGTCACCGACCCGGTGACCGCCCGCCTCCACCTTCGCGTGCGCGGGCAGCCGCTCGATGAACCCCGAGACCTGCTTGAGCTGGTTGGGGTTGTTGAGCGGGCCGAACAGCACGTCCTCGTCGTCCGGCTGCCCGGTCTTCGTCTCGGCCGCGGCCTTGGCGAGGGCCGCCACGAACTCCTCGTAGATGCCCTCCTGTACGAGCACCCGCGTGGCCGCCGTACAGTCCTGGCCCGCGTTGAAGAAGCCCGCCACCGAGATGTCCTCGACGGCCTTGGCGATGTCGGTGTCCTCGAAGACGACGACCGGCGCCTTGCCGCCCAGCTCCAGGTGAACCCGCTTCAGGTCCTTGGCCGCGGACTCGGCGACCGACATGCCGGCCCGCACGGACCCGGTGATGGAGGCCATCGCCGGCGTGGGGTGCTCGACCATCAGCCGGCCGGTGTCGCGGTCGCCGGTGACGACGTTGAAGACACCCTTGGGCAGGATCGAGCCGATGATCTCCGCGATCAGGACGGTCGACGCGGGGGTCGTGTCCGACGGCTTCAGCACGACGGTGTTGCCCGCCGCGAGCGCCGGCGCGAACTTCCATACGGCCATCATCATCGGGTAGTTCCAGGGCGCGACCTGCGCGCAGACGCCGACCGGCTCGCGGCGGATGATCGACGTCATCCCGTCCATGTACTCGCCGGCCGAGCGCCCCTCCAGCATCCGGGCCGCGCCCGCGAAGAAGCGGATCTGGTCGACCATCGGCGGGATCTCCTCGGACCGCGTGAGCCCGATCGGCTTGCCGGTGTTCTCCACCTCGGCCGCGATCAGCTCCTCGGCGCGCTCCTCGAAGGCGTCCGCGATCTTCAGCAGGGCCCTCTGCCGCTCGGCCGGGGTGGCGTCGCGCCAGGCCGGGAAGGCGGCGGCAGCGGCGGTCATCGCCGCGTCCACGTCCGCCGGTCCGGACAGCGGCGCGGTCGCGTACGCCTCGCCCGTCGCGGGGTTGACCACCTCGGTGGTCCGTCCGTCGGCGGCGTCCTTGAACTCACCGTCGATGTAATTGCGCAGACGACGCAGCTCCGTGCTCACTGCCGGCCTCCTGTCAGGGTCGAACCGTCCATTGACTGAGACACCCACCCTAATCCGCCGCCCCACGTTTTCAACACCCCTGGTCACCGCATTACTGCGAAATCCGTAGGTCTCCGTCGCGTAAACAACGAATTTCATCGGTCCGCCCTTGCGGAACCGTTGAGACCTCGTGCACAGTGAGGTCGTGGCCAGTCGAAGCGCAGAGCACAGGGACTCCCGCGAGTCCAGGAACGGCAACAGTCCGCACCTGGACGCCGTCTCCCTCGCCATCATCGAGCAGCTCCAGGAGGACGGCCGGCGGCCGTACGCCGCGATCGGCAAGGCCGTCGGCCTGTCCGAGGCGGCCGTGCGCCAGCGCGTCCAGAAGCTGCTCGACCAGGGCGTGATGCAGATCGTCGCCGTCACGGACCCGCTCACCGTGGGCTTCCGCCGGCAGGCGATGGTGGGCGTCAACGTGGAGGGTGATGTCGAGTCCATAGCGGAAGCGCTGACCGACATGCCGGAAGTCGAGTACGTGGTGATGACCGCGGGCTCGTTCGACATCCTCGCCGAGATCGTCTGCGAGGACGACGACCACCTGCTGGACGTCATCAACAAACGCATCCGGTCACTGCCCGGCGTGCGCTCCACCGAAAGCTTCGTCTACCTGAAGCTGAAGAAGCAGACCTACATGTGGGGAACCCGATAACCGTGAGCCAGAAGGACCTCAGCAAGACCGCGTACGACCACCTGTGGATGCACTTCACCCGCATGTCCTCGTACGAGAACGCGCCCGTCCCGACCATCGTCCGGGGCGAGGGCACCTACATCTACGACGACAAGGGCAAGCGCTACCTCGACGGTCTCGCGGGCCTGTTCGTGGTCCAGGCCGGTCACGGCCGCGCCGAGCTGGCCGAGACCGCCGCCAAGCAGGCGCAGGAGCTGGCGTTCTTCCCCATCTGGTCGTACGCCCACCCGAAGGCGATCGAGCTGGCGGAGCGCCTGGCCCACCACGCGCCCGGCGACCTGAACAAGGTCTTCTTCACCACCGGTGGCGGCGAGGCCGTGGAGACCGCCTGGAAGCTGGCTAAGCAGTACTTCAAGCTCCAGGGCAAGCCGACCAAGTACAAGGTCATCTCCCGCGCGGTCGCCTACCACGGCACCCCGCAGGGCGCCCTGTCCATCACCGGACTCCCGGCTCTGAAGGCCCCGTTCGAGCCGCTCGTCCCGGGCGCGCACAAGGTCCCGAACACCAACATCTACCGCGCCCCGCTCTTCGGCGACGACCCGGAGGCCTTCGGCCGCTGGGCCGCCGACCAGATCGAGCAGCAGATCCTGTTCGAGGGCCCGGAGACGGTCGCCGCGGTCTTCCTGGAGCCGGTCCAGAACGCGGGCGGCTGCTTCCCGCCCCCGCCCGGCTACTTCCAGCGGGTCCGCGAGATCTGCGACCAGTACGACGTACTCCTGGTCTCCGACGAGGTCATCTGCGCCTTCGGCCGCCTCGGCACGATGTTCGCCTGCGACAAGTTCGACTACGTACCGGACATGATCACCTGCGCCAAGGGCATGACCTCGGGCTACTCCCCGATCGGCGCCTGCATCATCTCCGACCGCCTGGCCGAGCCGTTCTACAAGGGCGACAACACCTTCCTGCACGGCTACACCTTCGGCGGCCACCCGGTCTCCGCCGCGGTCGGCCTCGCCAACCTCGACATCTTCGAGCGCGAGGGCCTCAACCAGCACGTCCTCGACAACGAGGCCAACTTCCTGCAGACCCTGCAGAAGCTGCACGACCTCCCGATCGTCGGCGACGTCCGCGGCAACGGCTTCTTCTACGGCATCGAGCTCGTGAAGGACAAGGCCACCAAGGAGACCTTCACGGACGAGGAGTCGGAGCGCGTGCTCTACGGCTTCGTCTCCAAGAAGCTCTTCGAGTACGGCCTCTACTGCCGCGCCGACGACCGCGGTGACCCGGTCATCCAGCTGTCGCCGCCGCTGATCTCCGACCAGTCGACCTTCGACGAGATCGAGGGAATCGTCCGCCAGGTCCTCACGGAGGCGTGGACGAAGCTCTAGCCTCCGGCAGTTCAGCCGTTCAGCCGTTTATACGGCCCGGGGTGCGCCCATGCGAGTGAGATGGGCGCACCCCGGGCCGTGTGCTGTCCGGGGTCGTACGCCCGGCTCCCTAGCGTGCCTGGTAACCGATCGGCCCTCCTCTCGTTCCCCCGCACGGGGGATTCGCACGGGAAATACGGATCTGAACGAGGTGTACGCGGATGGTGGCCCCGCCGGACAACGACGTGCTCTGGGCACGCGCCCTGCACTTCCAGCACAAGGACGGCTCGCCCGCGCTCAGCGGTGTCTCGCTCGGCGTCCAGCAGGGCGAGATCCTCGCCGTCAGCGGCCCCCGGGGCAGCGGCAAGACGACGCTGCTGCGCTGTCTGTCGGGGCTGGTGCCCGCGCAGCGCGGTGAGGTGTGGTTCAACAGCGTGCCGGTGCACACCATGGGCCCGATGACCCGCGAACGGCTGCGCCGCGACCGCTTCGGCTGGATCGACCCGGCACCCCTGCTGGTGCCCGAACTGAACGTCTGGGAGAACGCCGCCCTCCCCCTGATGCTGCGCGGCACCAGCCGCCGGCGCGCCAAGGTCGCCGCACTGGAGTGGCTGGAGCGCCTGGACATCGGCGACCGGGCCCGCAAACGCCCGCACGAACTCCTCCAGTCGGAACGCCAGCGCGTCGCCATCGCCCGCGCGCTCGCGCCGGCCCCGACGGTCCTGTTCGCGGACGAGCCGACGGCCCCGCTGCACCGCGCCGACCGCGCCCAGGTGCTGCGCACGCTCACCACGGCGGCCCGTTCGCACGGCATCACGGTCGTCCTGGCGACCCACGACGCGGACACGGCCGCCCTGGCGGACCGCACGGTCACCCTCCTTGACGGACGGCGCGTGAACACCGTCCACCTGCCCCCGGTCACCGAGTCGGAAGGCCGGCCCGAGTGCTCGCTCTCCGTCTGAGCCGCGGCGCCCACCCGGCCGTACAACTGCGCCGTCTGCTGGTCGCGGTGGCCTCGGCGGGCACCGGGTTCCTGCTCCTGTGCACCCTCGGCTACGCGATGTCCCACCCGGGCGACCCCGGCGCCTCGCTGCTGCGGCTGGCCTGGTGCCTGACCCCGCTCGCGGCCACCGTCCACTTCGCCGTGGCGGTGGCCCGCACGGACCCCGGCACGAGGCCGCGCCCGGGCCTCGCGGCGATCGGCCTGGGCCCGGCCCGCCTGATGGCCGTCTCGGCCCTCACCACGGCCCTGTCCTGCGTCCTCGGCTCGCTGCTCGCGCTCCTGGTCTTCCTCCACCTCCGCGGCGACCTCACGGGTATGCCGTTCGACGGCGCGGCCTCCCAATTCCTCGCGGCTGACAGCTCATTGCCGCTCCCGGCAGCCCTGACTCTGCTGTCCCTGGTCCCGGCACTCGCATCGGCGACGGTGGCACTGGTCCTACGCCCGCGAGACGTCCGCCCACCCCAGGACCGCACCCCTGGCCGGGCATACGGCCGCTTCGGCGCGTACACCCGCTCGAACGACCGAGAAACCTTCGGCGCTTACGGCCGCTTCGGCGCCCGTCTGCGAGCACAGGCTCAGCCTGCGGGCAGTCGTGCCGCTGGGGCGGCGCTCGACGGGGAGGCCACGGCCCCCAACTCCCCTGAGCCTGCGGGCAGTCGTGCCGCTAGGGCGGCACCCGTCCCACAGAGAGGCGGCACCCCGCAAGCGCGGGCAAGCGAACCCACCCCCACAGCGTCACCGGACAGCACCACAGAAACGCCGGACACCCCAACGCCCTCCCAGCTCTCCTCCACCCCACCGCGCAGCGCAACCGCCGGCCTCCCCTGGGGCATCGCCATCCTCGCCGCAGGCCTGGCAGTAGAGGCATACGCAAGCCGCACCACCCCCACCCCCCGCCTCGCCCTCCCCGGCGGAGTCACCACCGGCACCCCCGCCATCCTCACCGGCTTCGCACTCGCCGCCCTCGGCCTCGCCCTGGCCGCCCCCGGCCTCACCCACCTCTGCGGACGCCTGCTCCAGTCCGCCCGCCCCGGCGCACTCCGCCTCCTCGCCGGCCGCGTCCTCATGGAGGAGTCCACCCGCATCGGCCGCCCCCTCGGCATCGTCTGCGCGGTAGCCGCCGGCGCGTACGCCATGACCGCGCTCTACGACACGAACGGCCCCGACTTCGGCCCCCTGACCACCCTCGGCACCCTCCTGGTCACCGGCTGCACCATGGCGACCCTGCTGACGGCAGCCGTCGAGGCGAAACACGCCCGCGCCGAGACCACCGCCGCACTCGTCCGCCTCGGCGCCCCCGCCACGATGCTGCGCAGCGCCGCCGCGATCCGGGCCGGCGCCCTGCTGACGCTGTTCGTCCCGCTGACCCTGGTCGTGGCCGAACTGGCGGCACTGCCGCTGACCCGCTGACCACTGACCCGCTGCCCCACGAACCCGCGAAAAAAATCTCCCGGCACCGATGAGTTGTGCGCCGGCCCCCGGTCTACCCCACCGAACGACACACACTCGACGGGAGCCTTCCAGCCATGTACCAGCAGATGATCTTCGTGAACCTGCCCGTGTCCGACCTCGACGCCTCCAAGAAGTTCTTCACGGAGCTCGGCTACTCGATCAACGCCCAGTTCAGCGACGAGAACGCGGCCTCCGTCGTGATCAGCGAGACGATCGTGGCGATGCTGCTCACCAAGCCGTTCTACTCGACCTTCACCAAGAAGGAGATCGTGGACGCGACCAAGAGCACCCAGGTGCTGCTGTGTCTGAGCGCCGAGAGCCGCGAGAAGGTCGACGAACTGGTGAACAAGGCGGTCGCGGCCGGCGGCACCGCCAACGACGACGTCCAGGACCAGGGCTTCATGTACGGCCGTTCCTTCGACGACCTCGACGGCCACTCCTGGGAGATCGTGTGGATGGACCCGGCCGCGATCGAGGGCTGATCGACGCCCCTAGCATGGGCCCGTGCAGACGAGCCCGGCCCATGCGGCCCCCCACGACGAACGCGAGATCGAGACGGTCGAGGACTTCGACGCGACCGTCTCGGCCCGCGGCACCCTCGCCGGACACCGTGTCCAGGCCGTCGATCTGACGGACCGTACGCGGGAGTTGCTCGCCACCGACACCGCGGGCGCCGTGTTCCTCGGCTGCCCGATGCGCGAGGAGGCCGCCGCGAAGGTCCGCGCCGACGGCGCCCTGGTCTTCCCGCCGGTCCCGAACCTGCCCTTCGACCCCTACCGCGGCCGGCTCTACACACCCGACGAGCTGTTCGCCTCGCTCGACAAGGGGTACGAGCGGACCCCGGACGCGCTCGCGTACGCCTGGTTCCAGCGGACCAAGGCCGACGGCGACATATACGCGTCGATGCTGCGCGCCGTCCACGACGACTCGGTCTCCGACGCCCTCGACGAACTCCTGCGCGGCGCGCGGGTGGTGGGCGTGATGGGCGGCCACGCGATGGCGCGCGGGACGACGGCGTACGCCGGTGCCGCGCGCCTCGGGCGCGAGCTGAGCCGCGCCGGCCTCACCGTGGCGACCGGCGGCGGACCCGGCGCGATGGAGGCGGCCAACCTGGGCGCGTACGCGGCGCCCTACGACGACGCCATGCTGGTCGAGGCGTGCGAACTGCTCGCCGCCTCCCCGTCGTTCAGCCCCTCGATCACCGACTGGGCCCAGCGCGCCTTCGAGGTGCGCGCCCGCTGGCCCAAGGGCAACCACTCGATCGGCATCCCTACGTGGTTCTACGGCCATGAGCCGCCGAACCCCTTCGCCTCGCACATCGCCAAGTACTTCGCCAACGCCACCCGCGAGGACGGCCTGCTGGCCCGCTCCAACGCGGGCGTGGTCTTCCTGCCGGGCGCCGCCGGGACCGTACAGGAGATTTTCGACAACGCGACGCCCAACTACTACGAGTCGCGCGGCGAACCGACGCCCATGGTGCTGGTCGATCGCGCGCACTGGACGGAGCGGCTGCCGGCGTGGCCCCTCTTGCGGGCGCTCGCCCGGGAACGGTCGATGGAGTCCCGTATCGCCCTCGTTGACCGGATCGAGGAGGCTCCGGAGGCCTTGAAACGTCTCGCAGGTTAATAAGACGGCAAAGCCAACGCTCCAAGTGTGCATATGCATTGACACTCCTTATGGAACGCTTATAGACCTGTGAGTCTCCTGGGGAACGTGAAGACTCATCACCACGTCGCCCCAGTTCTCTTTCAAGCCCCCCGCAGTTGCTCATCCGTGAAGGGCAAACGTGTCCATATCTCGCCGCACCGCACGCCGTTCAGCGCGCGTCCTGGGCGTTGCCGCCGCCACCACCGCTCTCGCGCTGGGTGTTGCCGGTAACGCGCTCGCCTGCAACATCAGTGAGTTCTCCGCCGAAGCCAAGTGCGACGGCAACAAGGGCGTCATCACCGTCACCGACAAGGACGCCTCCGGTACCCCCGCGACCATCACCGTCTTCCTGAAGAGCCCCGCCGGCAGCGAGACCCCGGTCGGTCAGCCGCAGGAGGTCAAGGGCTCGGCCCAGGGGACGACCGTCACCTTCGACGAGGACTGGAAGCCCAACGCCCAGTACCGCGTCCACGTGAAGGTCGACAGCGGCCGGACCCAGATCGACGAGGACGTCAAGGGTTCGCCCCTGACCACCCCGTCCGCCGGTTGCTCGAAGGACGAGACGACCCCGCCGGCCACCACGCCGCCGCCGTCGGAGGAGACCACTCCCCCGGCCGAGGAGTCCGAGAGCCCGACTCCGTCGCCGTCGGAGAGCACCACCACTCCGGCCGACACGTCGAGCAACGCGCCGTCCCCGGCGGTCGGTGACTCCAACCTCGCCGAGACCGGTGCCAACTCCAACACCCCGATGATCGCCGGTGTCGCCGGTGCCCTCGTCGTCGTCGGTGGCGGAGCCGTCTTCTTCGGCATGCGCCGTCGTGGGGCCAACAGCGGTCGCTGAAGCCTCCCGTAGGTCATGTGTGTGGCCCGTCCCCGAACATCGAGGGGGCGGGCCACAGGCATGTCACGGTGCCCGCGGCATGTCCCGGTGCCAGGGGCGGGCCGCGGTCTCAGAACGTCGCCCGCTCCAGCCAGAACTCCAGCAGCTCCCGCTCGCCGAGCACCTCCAACTCCGGGCTGTCCAGCGGCAGCCGGCGGTAGAAGCCGAGCAGCACGGAGGTGAGCGGCCCGCGCAGGGCGACCGTCGCGCGCTCGTGCCCGCGCCGCCAGGACACCCCGTCCTCGGTCAGCTCGACCAGCCACTCGGCGTCGAGTTCGGGAGCGGTGTCGGTGGCGTGCAGGTGGAGGCTGCGGCGGCCGGGTCCGCGCAGCTCCTCGGCCGCCGGGTGCGGCCGGTTCCGCTGGATGTACGTCACGATGTCCAGCCACTCGTCGAGCGCGTCGGCGGCCACCTCCGGAGCGACCTCGTAGGGCAGCCCGGCGGCGAGCGTGGCGTCGGCACGGTGGACGGTGATCTCGTGGGTCATACGACGGGCCCAGAAGCCCGCGTCGAGGACTCCGGCCCACCCCCAGACCTCCGTGTCCGGCCCGGCCTCCCGCAGCGTCTCCACGACCCTCTCACCGGTCTCCGCGAGCCACGCGTCCAGCGCGGCGGCATCCCCCCGCGCCTCGGGGCCGCCGACCCCGGGCACCTGTTCGCCGGGGACGGGCTCCTGGGCCCGCGTGCGCACCAGGTACTCCGTCCAGCGCAGGGCCACGCCCGTATGCCGTACGAGCTGTTCCAGCGACCAGTCCGGGCAGGTCGGTACGGTCGCGGACAGGTCGGCGGCGGACGTCACCACGGCTCTCAACTCGGCCACCTGGTGGGCGATCTCGGCGCAGTAGCGGTCATGTGCGAGCAGCGTCATGCCCCGCACCCTACGGAGACTCCGATCGGCCGAGCACGACAATTTTCCGGGTACGCGGATCGGCCGAGTACGAGGGTCGGCCGAGCACGACGACCGACCACGTACGAGGATCAGCCGAGCACGACGATCTCGGCCCCGTCGAACTCCACCCCGACCGCGTCCCCCACCTCCGGCGCCTCCCGCAGCGCGCACGCCGCCTCCAGCCGGGGCGCGTCCGCCGGCTGCAGGTGCAGGGCGACGTGGGTGCCCTTGAAGGTGCGCGCGGTCACCGTGCAGCGCAGGCCCTCGTCGGCGGGCAACAGGCGTACGCCGGCGGGCCGTACGAGGAGCGTGCGCGGCCCCTGGAGGGCGCTCTCGGGCACGGGGAGCTTGCCCCAGGGCGTGACCGCGACCTGCCCGGCCACCGTGCCCTCGACCACGTTGTCGAAGCCGAGGAACCGGGCCACGAACTCGTCCACCGGCCGCTGCCACACCTCAAGGGGCGTACCGGACTGCGCGATCCGCCCGTCCCGCATCACCACGACCCGGTCGGCGAGCGCGAAGGCCTCGCCCTGGTCGTGGGTCACGGCGAGCACGGTGGTGCCCAACCGGCCGAACAGCTCCCGGAGTTCGACGACCAACCGCTCCCGCAGCGAGCGGTCGAGCTGTCCGAGCGGTTCGTCCAGCATCAGCAGCCTGGGCCGGGGCGCCAGCGCACGGGCGAGCGCCACGCGCTGCTGCTCACCGCCGGAGAGCGAGCCGACGGCCCGGCGCCCCGCACCCGGCAGCCCGACGAGGTCGAGCAACTCCCTTACACGCTCCGCCTGTTCGCTCTTCGAGGCGCCGTGCATGCGCAACCCGAAGGCTACGTTTCCGCCGACGTCCCGCTGCGGGAACAGCTGGTGGTCCTGGAACATCAGGCCGACGCCCCGCCGATGCGCCGGCACACCCGCCTGGTCGCTCCCGTCGAGCAACACGCGCCCGGCGGTAAGGGGTTGCAGCCCGGCCACCGCCCGCAGCAGCGTCGACTTGCCGCTGCCGCTGGGCCCGAGCACGCACACGATCTCGTGCTCGGCGACATCGAGCCCGACGGCGTCGAGCACGGCCCGCTCGCCGAACCGCACGGTCGTGTCCTCAAGGCTCAGCAGCATGTTCGGCGGCATGTTCACCTGCGTGTTCGGCGGCATCTAGAACTCCCCCGTCCGGTCGGTGCGGAGCCGCTCAAGGACCAGCAGCGCCACCGCGCACACCACCATCAGAATCGTCGAAAGGGCCATCGCCTGCCCGTAGTTGAGGTCGCCGGGCCGCCCGAGCAGCCGCGCCACCGCGACCGGCAGGGTCGGGTTGTCGGGCCGCGCGATGAACACCGTCGCGCCGAACTCCCCCAGCGACACCGCGAACGCGAACCCGGC
This sequence comes from Streptomyces sp. NPDC001002, assembly GCF_053599215.1. Taxonomy (NCBI): domain Bacteria; kingdom Bacillati; phylum Actinomycetota; class Actinomycetes; order Kitasatosporales; family Streptomycetaceae; genus Streptomyces; species Streptomyces sp. NPDC001002. The sequence continues at coordinate 89,278 of NZ_JBSFLV010000010.1, forward strand.
CGCGACCAGCAACGCCCGCCGCACCAACGGCAGATCGACCTCGCGCCACACCCGCCAGGGCGAGGCCCCGAGCACCGCCGCCGCCTCCCGCAATCGTCCGTCCACGGCCCGCAGCACGGGCAGCATGGTCCGTACGACGAACGGCACGCCCACCAGTGCCTGCGCCAGCGGCACCAGGATCCAGCTGCTCCTGAGGTCCAACGGCGGCTCGTCCAGGGCGATCAGGAAGCCGAACCCGACGGTCACCGCGGACACCCCGAGCGGCAGCATCAGCAGCGCGTCGAAGCCCCGCACCAGTCGACCCGCGTCCCTGCGCGCGAGGGCCGCGGCGGCCAGGCCTCCGATCAGTACGGCGATCCCGGTCGCGGCGAGGGCGTATTCGAGGGAGTTGCCGATGGCCTCGATCGGCGGGACGAGGAAGGTCCCGCCGTCGTCGGAGGTGAGGGCCCGGTAGTAGCCGAAGTCCGGTGCGTCCAGGGACCGTTGCACCAGCACGGCCAGCGGCAGCACGAGGAGGACCAGGACGGTGGCGAGGACCCCGGCCAGCAGCGCCCACTGCCGGGCTCCGCGCGGCCTGCGTGCCGTCGTCGACGCGTCCACCAGCCGCAGCGCGGTCTCCCGCCGCCGTACGGTCCAGGCATGCACGGCGAGGATCGCGCCGACCGCGACGAACTGGACGATCGTGAGGACGGCGGCCGTGGAGAGGTCGAAGATCTCGGAGGTCTGCCGGTAGATCTCCACCTCCAGGGTGGAGAAGGTCGGCCCGCCGAGGATCTGCACCACCCCGAAGGAGGTGAAGGTGAACAGGAAGACCATCAGCGCGGCGGCGGCCACGGCGGGCGCCAGCGCGGGCAGCACGACCTTGCGCCAGGCCCGCAGCGGCGAGGCCCCGAGCATCCGGGCCGCCTCCTCCTGCCGCGGGTCCAGCTGCGCCCAGAGCCCGCCCACGGTCCGTACGACGACCGCGTAGTTGAAGAAGACGTGCGCCAGCAGGATGGCCCAGACGGTCGTGTCCAGGCGTACGCCCCACCACTCGTCGAGCACTCCCCCGCGCCCGACCAGCGCCAGGAACGCCGTGCCGACGACGACCGTCGGCAGCACGAAGGGGACGGTGACGACCGCGCGCAGGACGTGTCTGCCGGGGAAGTCGTAGCGGGCGAAGACGTAGGCGCCGGGCAGGGCGATCGCGAGGGTGAGCGCGGTGGAGGCGAGGGCCTGCCAGGTGGTGAACCACAGCACGTGCCGGATGTCGGACTGTCCGAGGACGTCCGTGATCCGGCCGAACTGCCATACCCCGTCGACCTTGAGGCCGCGCGCGACGATCGCGGCGACCGGCCAGGCGAAGAAGGCGCCGAAGAACGCGACGGGCAGGGCCATCAGCCCGAGCCGCGCCGCGTTCCCCGTACAGCTCGCGTGAACCGCCGGGCCGGCTACATCGGTTACTTCAGTACGAGTGAGGTCCACGACTTGACCCACTGGTCGCGGTCGGCGGCGATCTTGTCGGGGGCCACGGTCTCGGGATCCTTCGCGGCGGGCCCGTACTTGGTGAACTCGGCGGGCACGGCCGCCCCCTTGAGCACCGGGTAGACGAACATGTTCAGCGGCATGTCCTCCTGGAACTCCTTGGTGACCAGGAAGTCGATGAGCGCCTTGCCGCCCGTGGTGTTCTTCGCGTTGCTGAGCAGGCCCGCGAACTCGATCTGCCGGAAGCAGGTGCCCGTCGCGACACCGGTCGGCGCGGTCGTCGGCTTCGGGTCGGCGTAGATCACCTCGGCGGGCGGCGAGGACGCGTACGACACGACGAGCGGCCGGTCCGCCTTGGCCTTCTTGCCGCCGGCGGAACCGGAGAACTCCTCGTTGTAGGCCTGCTCCCAGCCGTCGACGACCTTCACGCCGTTCGCCTTGAGCTTCTTCCAGTAGCCCTCCCACCCGTCGTCGCCGTACTTCGCGGCGGTCCCGAGCAGGAAGCCGAGGCCGGGCGAGGAGGTGGCCGCGTTCTCGGTGACGAGGAGGTTCTTGTAGGCGGGCTTGACCAGATCGTCGTAGGACGTGGGCGGGGCCAGCTTGTGGTCGGCGAAGTACTTCTTGTCGTAGTTGACGCAGATGTCGCCGTAGTCGATCGGCGTGACCCGGTGCTTGCCGGCGTCGAGCTGGTACGCGGTGTCGACCTGGCCGAGCCCCTTGGCCTCGTACGGCTGGAACAGTCCGTTGTCGAGCGCCCGGGAGAGCAGGGTGTTGTCGACGCCGAAGAAGACGTCGCCCTGGGGGTTGTCCTTGGTGAGGATGGCCTTGTTGACGGCCTGCCCGGCGTCGCCGTCCTTGAGGACCCGCACCTTGTAGCCGGACTTCTTCTCGAAGTCCTGGAGCACGCTCTTGGAGACGGCCCACGAGTCATGGCTGACGAGCGTGACGCTCTTGGAGTCGGCGGACGAGCCGCTGCCGCCGTCGGAGGACCCGCACGCGGAGAGCGCGCCGAGACCGAGACAGACGACGGCAGCCCAATATTTATTGGTGTTCACGGTGATGACCGAACTTCCTACCCAGAATGACCTGGGCGAGGTTCAGAGGGTCTGCGGCCCGGTTGCCGCACTCTCAGCGCTGTCGCGCTCCCCTGTCGGATATGAAGATGTACGTACGGAGTAAAGATTACCGCTCGGTGGCCGCCAGCTGGCCACAGGCCCCGTCGATCTCCTGACCGCGGGTGTCCCGGACGGTGACCGGCACCCCGTGCGCCGCGATGGCCTCGACGAACGCCTTCTCGTCCTCGGGCCGGGACGCGGTCCACTTCGAGCCCGGGGTCGGGTTCAGCGGAATCAGATTGACGTGCACGGGCTTGCCCCGGAGCAGCCGGCCCAGCCGGTCCCCGCGCCACGCCTGGTCGTTGATGTCCCGGATCAGCGCGTACTCGATGGACAGCCGGCGCCCGCTCTTCTGCACGTACTCGAACCCGGCGTCGAGGACCTCGCGCACCTTCCACCGCGTGTTCACGGGGACGAGGGTGTCGCGCAGCTCGTCGTCGGGCGCGTGCAGCGAGATCGCGAGCCGGCACTTGAAGCCCTCGTCGGCGAACCGGTGGATCGCGGGCACAAGGCCGACCGTCGACACGGTGATCCCGCGCTGCGACAGCCCGAGCCCGTCGGGGGCGGGGTCGGTGAGCGCGCGAATGGACTGCACGACCCGCTTGTAGTTGGCGAGCGGCTCGCCCATCCCCATGAAGACGATGTTGGACAGCCGCGCGGGCCCCCCAGGCACCTCTCCATCTCGCAGCGCCCGCATCCCGTCCACGATCTGGTGGACGATCTCGGCACTGGACAGATTCCGGTCGAGCCCGGCCTGCCCGGTGGCGCAGAACGGACAGTTCATCCCGCACCCGGCCTGCGAACTGATGCACATGGTCACCCGGTCCGGGTACCGCATCAGCACGGACTCGACGAGCGTCCCGTCGAACAGCCGCCACAGCGTCTTGCGCGTGGTGCCCTCGTCGGTCGACAGATGCCGTACGACGGTCATCAGCTCGGGCAGCAGCGCCTCGCGCAGCTTCTCCCGCGAGCCGGCCGGGATGTCGGTCCACTCCGCCGGGTCGTGCGCGTACCGCGCGAAGTAGTGCTGCGAGAGCTGCTTGGCACGGAACGGCTTCTCCCCGACCTCGGCCACAGCGTCTTTGCGCTCGGCGGGAGTGAGATCGGCGAGATGCCGCGGCGGCTTCTTGGCTCCGCGCGGGGCGACGAAAGTGAGTTCTCCGGGTGCAGGCATAACCCATCCAGTGTCGCAGATCCCCCGGTGTAGCCCGCTCCACTGTGGATACGGGTACGTACGCCATCGTCCCGGCACCCCTCGCCCCGGAATCGTGGACCCCACAGAGCAGCACCCGAGCCATCCACGAGGGGACCCTCCCATGGCCGCCGACCTCCGACGCCGACGCCGTATCACCACCATCGCCACCGCCGTGGCAGCGGTCGCCCTGACCGCCGGGCTCGCCACCGGATGCGACCCCGACGACCCCGACTCCATCGACAACTCCCTGGACTGCGCGCGGAGCTACGACGACTTCGTCGACAGCCTCAGAGCGATCCATGACGCACCCGACTCCGAGAAGCTCGACGAGATCGAGGTCAGGAGCGACGACAGCAAGGTCGGGAAGGCCGTGCGCGACCTGAACAAGGCGATCGCCGACTACAACAAGGCGATTCTCGACGGCGAGCACCCCGACTCCGACAAGATCGACAAGGCGGCCGACAAGTTCAAGGACGTCTGCTCGTAGAACGTCTCTGGAACGCCTCGTAGAACGCACGGGAGCCCCCGCCCGGCAAACAGGGCAGGGGCTCCAGCGGTTCGATCCGTCAGCCGGACCCCACGAACAGCACCAGCAGCAGCCACACCACCGGAGCCGTCGGCAGGAGGGAGTCCAGGCGGTCCATGATGCCGCCGTGGCCGGGCAGCAGCGTGCCCATGTCCTTGATGCCGAGGTCCCGCTTGATCATCGACTCGCCGAGGTCGCCCAGCGTGGCGCTGGCCGCGACCGCGAGACCCAGCAGCAGGCCCTGCCACCAGGTGCCGTCGTCGATCAGGAACTCCATGAGCAGCGCGCCCGCCACCATGGCGAAGCCCACCGCGCCGAGCAGCCCCTCGCGGGTCTTGCCGGGGCTGATGCGCGGGGCGAGCTTGTGCCGGCCGAAGCGCCAGCCGACGGCGTACGCGCCCGTGTCGCTCACCACGGTCAGCACCAGGAACGTCAGGACCCGCCAGGGCCCGTCGTCGGCCATCAGCATCATCGCGACGAACGTGGCCAGGAAAGGCACGTAGAAGGCCGCGAAGACACCCGCCGTGACGTCCTTGAGGTAACCCTCGGGCGGCTCCGTCATACGCCATACGAGGACGGCGAGCGCCGTGAGCGCCATGGCGACCCAGGCCCCCTCGGCGCCCCGGACGTACCCGGAGACGACCATCGCCGCGCCGCCGAGCGCCAGCGGGACCAAGGGTGCCTTGATGCCCTTGCGCTCCTGGAGCCGACTGGTCAGCTCCCAGAGACCGACGACGACGGCGACAGCTATCACCCCGACGAAGGCGGCCTTGACGACGAACAGGGACGCGACGATCACGGCACCGAGCCCGACGCCGACTCCTATGGCCGCACCCAGGTCGCGTCCCGCGCTCTTCTTCTGCGGGCGGGGCGCCGGCTGCGGGGCGTCGGACATGGGCTCCGGATTCTGCGGCGCGGCGTAGGGCTGCGCCTGCGGCGATTCGTCGCGGAACAAGGGACCGCCCGTGCGAGCGGCCCCCTGGTCGTCATCCTGGTCTCCGCCGTACGCGGGTCCGTCGGGCACGATGGGCATGGGGCGAGTCTGCTGCGCCTCAGGCGCATCGTAGGCGGGACCCGCCGGGGCAGCCCCCTGGACAGGCCCCTGGTCGGACGGCCCCCAGTACCCGGTCTGTGGCGGCGCCCCCCAGGAAGAGTCGTTCATCAGACCTCGAGCAGCTCCGCTTCCTTGTGCTTCAGGAGCTCGTCCACCTGGGCGACGTACTTGTGCGTGGTGTCGTCGAGCTCCTTCTCCGCACGGCGGCCCTCGTCCTCACCGATCTCGCCGTCCTTGATCAGCTTGTCGATGGTGTCCTTGGCCTTGCGGCGCACCGAGCGGATCGAGATCTTGGAGTCCTCGGCCTTGGTCCGGGCGACCTTGATGTAGTCCTTGCGGCGCTCCTCGGTCAGCTCGGGGAACACCACCCGGATGATGTTGCCGTCGTTGCTCGGGTTGACGCCCAGGTCCGAGTCGCGGATCGCCTGCTCGATGTTGCGCATGGCGGTCTTGTCGAACGGGGTCACCACGGCCATGCGCGGCTCCGGCACGGAGAACGAAGCCAGCTGGTTGATCGGCGTCGGCGCACCGTAGTAGTCGGCCACGATCTTGTTGAACATCGCCGGGTGCGCTCGACCGGTACGGATCGCGGCGAAGTCCTCCTTGGCGACCACGACGGCCTTCTCCATCTTCTCCTCGGCCTCGAGGAGGGTCTCTTCGATCACCACTTGCTCCTGCGTGTCTTGAGTGAGGCCCGGCTGCGGTTCCTTGATGGGGCGGCGGCCGGCTGCGTCGCGTCTTCTTTCTGCACGGTTCCCGACCGGCAGGACATTGTCCATCCCCCGGTCAGGGTCCGTGGGTGGTGTTGCCCGTCAGTCCCGGCTGCCCTGTTCACCCACCAGGGTGCCGATCTTCTCACCCTTGACGGCGCGGGCGATATTGCCCTCGGCCAGAAGCTCGAAGACCAGGATCGGAAGCTTGTTGTCGCGGCACAGCGTGATGGCGGTCATGTCGGCGACCTTGAGGTCGCGGGTGATGACCTCGCCGTAGCTGAGGGAGTCGAACCTGACGGCCTCGGGGTTGGCCTTCGGGTCGGAGTCGTAGACGCCGTCCACGCCGTTCTTGCCCATCAGCAGCGCCTCGGCGTCGATCTCCAGGGCGCGCTGGGCGGCGGTGGTGTCGGTGGAGAAGTACGGCATGCCCATACCGGCACCGAAGATGACCACGCGGCCCTTCTCCAGGTGGCGCACGGCGCGCAGCGGGATGTAGGGCTCGGCGACCTGGCCCATGGTGATGGCGGTCTGCACCCGGCTGTCGATGCCCTCCTTCTCCAGGAAGTCCTGGAGGGCGAGGCAGTTCATGACCGTGCCGAGCATGCCCATGTAGTCCGAGCGGGCCCGGTCCATGCCGCGCTGCTGGAGTTCGGCACCGCGGAAGAAGTTGCCGCCGCCGATGACGACGGCGACCTGGGCGCCGTCCCGCACGACGGCCGCGATCTCGCGCGCGATCTTGTGCACGACGTCGGGGTCGACGCCCAGGCCCCCGCCGCCGGAGAAGGCTTCTCCGGACAGCTTCAACATGAACCGGCCGCGTACTTTGCCGTCGTCGCTCTTCTGGGGCTTGGTGGTCATGGGAGATCCCGCCTCTTTCACGTCGTGCACATACAAAGAAGGCCACTGCCGGTGGGGTGTCGATCGCATCCCATGCTCGGCAATGGCCTCCTCGTCAGATCTGCTGTCGTCCGTCACGCGCGCGCGTGACGGCGTACCGGACGACTGCGTCCGACCCTATCGGGGCCGGGCGCCGATCGCGGCACGGACTCAGATGCCGACCTTGATGCGCGTGAAGCGCTTCAGGGTGACACCGGCCTCGTCCAGGATCTTCTGGACGGACTTCTTGGGGTCGAGCGCGTAGGGCTGACCGAGCAGCGTCGCGTCCTTGAAGAAGCCGTTGACGCGACCCTCGACGATCTTCGCGATCGCGGCCTCGGGCTTGCCCTCGGCGCGGGTGGTCTCCTCGGCGACGCGGCGCTCGGACTCGACGACCTCGGCCGGCACGTCCTCCTTGGAGAGGTACTTCGGCGCGAAGGCGGCGATGTGCTGGGCGACACCGCGGGCGACCTCGGCGTTCGGCTTGTCCAGCTCGACCAGGACACCGATCTGCGGGGGCAGGTCGGGCATCGTGCGGTGCATGTACGCCGTCACGAAGCCGTCGGCGAAGGCCGCGAAGCGGTCCAGGACGATCTTCTCGCCGAGGTTGGCGTTGGCCTCGTCCACGAACGCCTGGACGGTCTTGCCGGCCTCGATCTCGGAGGCGAGCAGGGTCGCCAGGTCGGCCGGAGCGGTCTTGGCGACGTGCTCGGCGATCTGGTTGGCGACGACCTGGAACTTCTCGCTCTTGGCGACGAAGTCCGTCTCGCACTTCAGCTCGACCAGCACGCCGGAGGAGTTGTCGTCGGCGATGACGGAGACCACGGCGCCGTTCTCGGCGGAGCGGCCCTCGCGCTTGGCGACGCCCTTCTGGCCCTTGATCCGGAGCGCCTCGACGGCCTTCTCGACGTTGCCGTCGGCCTCGTCCAGCGCCTTCTTGCAGTCCATCATGCCGGCGCCGGTGAGCTCACGAAGCTTCTTGACGTCGGCGGCGGTGTAGTTCGCCATGAGTCTGTGAATCTTTCTGGAAGTCTGGAAGATCGAAGATCTACGGGGTCTAGGGCCCCCATCTAGTCGGGGGCCGCTGACTCTCCGCCGACCTACAGGTGAACGGCGGGAGCGGACTTCACCGCGCCCGAAGGCGCTTCCGATGCAGTACCGCTCCCGCCGTCAACACTGACGCTTACGGTCAGGCCTGCTCGGCGTCCGCGGCCGGGGCCTCGGCAGCCGGAGCCTCGGCCGCAGGGGCCTCAGCAGCAGCCTCGGCGGCCGGCGCCTCGGGGGCCTCGACAGCGGCCTCGGCGGCAGCCGGAGCCTCGGCCTGCTCGGCGTCGGCGACCTTCTCGGTCTCGGCAGAGGTCTGCACCTCGGCCTCGTCCGCCTTCTTCTCACCCTCGAGCAGGTCGCGCTCCCACGCGGCCAGCGGCTCGCCCGCGGCCTTGTCGCCCTTGCCCTCGGTGGCGACACCGGAGCGGGAGATGAGGCCCTCGGCGACCGCGTCCGCGATCACACGGGTGAGCAGGGTGACGGAGCGGATCGCGTCGTCGTTGCCCGGGATCTTGTAGTCGACCTCGTCGGGGTCGCAGTTGGTGTCGAGGATGGCGACGACCGGGATGTTGAGCTTCCGGGCCTCGCCGACCGCGATGTGCTCCTTCTTGGTGTCCACGATCCAGACGGCGCTGGGCACCTTGGACATCTCGCGGATACCGCCGAGGGTCTTCTCCAGCTTGGCCTTCTCGCGCGAGAGCACGAGAAGCTCCTTCTTGGTGAGACCGGACGCGGCGACGTCCTCGAAGTCGATCTGCTCAAGCTCCTTGAGGCGCTGCAGACGCTTGTAGACGGTGGAGAAGTTGGTGAGCATGCCGCCCAGCCAGCGCTGGTTGACGAAGGGCATGCCGACGCGGGTGGCCTGCTCGGCGATGGCCTCCTGCGCCTGCTTCTTCGTGCCGACGAACATGACCGTGCCGCCGTGGGCGACGGTCTCCTTGACGAACTCGTAGGCGCGGTCGATGTACGACAGCGACTGGAGCAGGTCGATGATGTAGATGCCGTTGCGCTCCGTGAAGATGAAGCGCTTCATCTTCGGGTTCCAACGACGGGTCTGGTGACCGAAGTGGACGCCGCTTTCCAGCAGCTCCCGCATCGTGACGACGGCCATGGCCGTACTCCTTGGTGTTCTCGGTTGTGCCGCGGATGCCGGACGGCTTCCGCGCCTGACGCCCACATGCGCCGTGCCACGAGGGACCGAGGGGCGCTGACAGGGACCGTTGCCGGCCGCGTGTCGGGGCGTGCGAAGTCGACCCGGTGACCCGGATCGCCAGAAGAAGTGTACGGGACCCCGGAGGTACCGGGTGACGCCGCTGTCCACAACCGGTGAGTAGTCCACAGATCCCGGCCATGATCGCGGGATCACGAGACCGTTCTCGCATGCGAGAGACGCGAGATGTACGGCAGTGGAAGCGATACGTGCGCCTGGTGGGAGCCCTGCTACTGGCCTCGGCAACAGCCCTCCTGGCCCCGTGGGCCCGAGCGGACACCCAGCCACCACCCCCCGCCCCGGGCGAGCGGGCGCCGACGATCGCCCGCGCCTGGCCGGTGGGCACCCGCCCCTCCGTCCTACGAGGCTGGCAGCCACCGGCGACGGTGTACGGCCGGGGTCACCGGGGCGTGGACCTGGCCGCGCCCCCGGGCACTCCGGTACGCGCGGTCGCCGCAGGCCGCGTCTCCTTCGCCGGCCGGGTGGCCGGCCGAGGCGTGGTCTCCGTGGAACTGACCGGCACGGACTTACGCACGACCTACGAGCCGGTACGAGCGTCGGTGAAAAAGGGCGACGAGGTCGCACCCGGCGAGACGGTCGGGACGGTGGAACCGACGACCACACACTGCCCGGTCACCTGCGTCCACTGGGGCCTGCTGCGAGGTGAGGCCTACCTGGACCCACTCACCCTGCTACCACCATGGCTCCTACGCACGGGCCCGTCCCGCCTGCTGCCGGTACTGGGCGTACCGCTGCCGCCGGAGTCGGTCTCGTACGCGGGGTGACGGACGTCGCGCCTGGTCAACCCATGGACTCGGACGCCACGTACCTCTCAGCCCCGCAGGGACCTGTCAGCCCCGCACGCCCCGAAGCGCCATGCTCACCGCCGCGTCCGTGATCACCGACGGCTCCTCCGCCGCGCCGAGTTCGATCCGGCGGACGGCCGCGTCCACGACGCCCTGGAGCATCATCGCCGCGAGGCGGGGCTGGGCGTGGCCCAGTTCCGCCAGCGCTTCGACGATCATCGCGACGAGGCCACCGTGTGCCGCGCGGATCTTCTCCCGGGCACCCGCGTCCAGTTCGCTCGCGGAGATGGCCACGACGGCCCGGTGGCGCCGGTCGCCGACCAGGGCCAACTGCCGGCGGACGTACGCCTCGACCTTGCCCTCGGGCGAGCCCGCGCGCTCCATGGCCGCCTCGACCTCCGCGGCCCAGACCGGGAAGTCGACCTCGCACAGTTCCTCGACCACGGCGGCCCGCGAACGGAAGTACTCGTACACGGACGAGCGCGCGAGCCCCGTCCGCTCGGCGAGCGCGGGGAAGGTCAGCGCCTCCGTGCCGCCCTCGGACAACAGGGACCGCGCCGCGTCCAGCAGGGCGGCTCGCTGCATCGACCGGTGCTCGGCCACGGAGGCCGCTCGAATCCTTGGCACGTCAACCACTCTACGGACGTGCCTCCCCGGGCGGGAGTCTCTCCGCCGGGACGGACGTCACTCGCGGCTCGGTCCAGCGGGCGGCACCCCACCCCTCAGCGGCCGAAACTCGCCAGCTTCGCGCGCAGTTGCAGCACCGACTTGGTGTGGATCTGGCTGACCCGGCTCTCGGTGACGCCGAGCACGTTCCCGATCTCGGCGAGGGTGAGGCCCTCGTAGTAGTAGAGCGTGACGACGGTCTTCTCGCGGTCGGGCAGGGTGTTGATCGCCCGCGCCAGGAACCGTCTCAGCTCCCGGTCCTCGGCCACCTCCACGGGGTTGTCCGCGGCGGTGTCCTCCAGGGTGTCCATCAGGCTGAGCCGGTCGCCGCCCTCGCCGCCGACGTGCAGCAACTCCTCCAGCGCCACCACATTCGCCAGCGACAACTGGCTGAACACCGCGTGGAGTTCGTCCACCTGGATGCCCAGCTCGGAGGCCACCTCCCCCTCCGACGGGGTCCGCCGCAGCCGCGCCTCCAGGGTCGCGTACGCCCGCTCCACGTTCCGCGCCTTCTGCCGCACGGACCGCGGGATCCAGTCCAGCGCCCGGAGCTCGTCGATCATCGCGCCCCGGATCCGCGTGATCGCGTACGTCTCGAACTTGATCTCCCGGTCGACGTCGAACTTCTCGATCGCGTCGATGAGCCCGAACACTCCCGAGGAGACGAAGTCGGCCTGCTCCACGTTGGGCGGCAGCCCGACGCTGACCCGTCCCGCCACGTACTTCACCAAGGGCGAGTAGTGCAGGATCAGCTGCTCCCGCAGCCGCTCGTCTCCCGTCGACTTGTACGACCGCCACAGCTCGTCGAGCGTCGAGGGAGCGGGCGGTCGCACGCTGCCACCGTCGCGGGCGGCTGGCGGGATCGCCGCCCGGTCGGACCCGGAAGTGTGCTGGGGCATTCGTCGCCTTGTGCCGTTCTGCCGCGAATCGGGGCTGCGTGGGTGAGCTGTCGGTCTGATGTCGAGTTGCCTGTCTGCGTCGGAATTCAGGTGAGCGTAGCGTGACTGGAGTGTCGCGGTGAGCGAGGACGGGTGGTCGAGGTGCACCCGAAGGCGTCCCGTCGACGACTCACCGCGTCACGACAGTCGCTCTAAGTGATCATCACGGAGCGCCAACTGCCGGGATTTCCAAAGGTGTCCGGCTTCCCCCGGACGGCCGAACACGCTCGGTCAGCATCGGCCCCGATCCGCTCCGACGGACGACATCGCCTGGCGTGTCAACTTCCAGCCGTCGCCGTGTCGTTCGACGTAACCGAGTGATCGGAGTTCGTACAGTCTCGCGATCGCGTCGTCCCGCGTGGTCTGCGCGTCGCGGGCGATTCCGTCGGCAGGCACGGCGCCGCGGGCGGGCAGCGCGGCGAGGACGTGCCGGGCCCCGGGGTCCAGCAGATCCCGGGGCAGCACCGGCCCGCGCCGCTCCGGAGCCAGCTCCCCCATGTCGCCGACGAGTTCGACGACTTCCGCGGCGTCGGTGACCAGCACGGCGTCGCCGCGCAGCAGTTCGTGCACGCCGGCCGAGAGCGCGCTGGTCGCCGGCCCCGGCACTCCTATCGTGTGGCGCCCCAACCGCCGTGCGGCCCGTGCGGTGACCAGCGAGCCGCTGCGGTAGGCGGCCTCGACGACCACGGTGCCCCGGGTCAACGCGGCGATCACGCGGTTGCGGACGATGAATCTGCTCGCGGTCGGATGCTCACCGGGCGCCAACTCGCCCACGACCAGCCCCTGTTCCGCGATCCTCCCGATCAACTCGATGTGCCCGCGCGGGTAGGGCCGATCCACCCCGCAGGCCAGCACCGCGACGGTGGCACCGCCCGCACCGAGCGCGCCCCGGTGTGCGGCGGCGTCGACCCCGTAGGCACCGCCGGACACGACCACCCAGCCGCGCTCGGCGAGCCCCGAGGCCAGGGTGGCGGCCATGTGCGCCCCGTACTCGGTGCAGGCCCGCGCTCCCACAACGGCAACAGACCTGAGCGCCCACATCCGCAGGCTCGCCGGCCCGCGCACCCACAGCCCGAGCGGCCGCGCGTCCCCGAGGTCATCGAGCTGCGCGGGCCACTCGGCGCCGCCGGGCCGCACGAACCGCACCCCGGCGTCCCGCGCCACGGCAAGATCCCGCTCAGGCTCGGCCCGCTCGGCCCGAGCCCGCAACCCGCCCCACCGTTTATGCGTCACCCCGGCCAACTGCGCCCCATGCCCCCGCAACCGCTCCACCACCTCCTCTGCACCCAACTCCCGCACCCACCGCCCGCAGGTCTCGTCCCCCGGTTCGATGACCCGGGTGAGATGAACGAGAGCGAGCAGTTCGGGATCGGGGCGGCCGCCCGCAGGCTCAGCCCCGGGACAGCCGCCTGCCGACCCGGCCACAGAACCACCGGCTGCCAAACCTCCGCCTCCAGCACCTCCGCCCGCTTGCCCGGCCCCAAGGCGGGCGCCCGCCTGCCCGGCTCCGGGGCCGCCGCCCGCAGACTCGGGCCCGACACCGCCGCCCGCCTGCCCGCCTTCGGGGCCGCCACCCGCCGGCTCAGCCCAAGAACCACCGCCCGCAGCCCCGCCCCCGGCACCCCCGCCCGTCAACTCGACCCCAAAGCCACTGCCCGCAGGCGCCGCCCGAGAGCCACCGCCCGCGAGCCCAGCCCCAGGTTCCTCCCCCGCCCTCACGCCAACGCCCCAATAGCCATCGGCACCCCTCGCGGCACCCCGGTACGGAGCTGCAGCGCCAAAGCCACATCCGTCGCATCCGGCCGGTCGTGGCCCACCAGGTCCGCCACAGTCCAGGCCACCCGCAAGACCCGGTCGATGCCCCGCGCAGTGAGCACTCCCCTCTCCAAGCTGCGCTCGGCCTCATCCATCGCCCCCGGGGTCGCATGGAAACGGCTGCGCAGTTCGCGCCCGGGGACCTCGCTGTTGCTGCGCCACGGCGTGCCCATGAACCGTTCCGTCGCTCGCTCCCGTGCCGCCCTGACCCGGTCGGCGACCGTCGCCGTGGACTCGCCCCGGGCACCCGGCGCGGTGAGCTGGGCGCGGGTCACCGGGTCGACCTCGACCCGCAGGTCGACCCGGTCCAGCAGCGGGCCGGACAGCCGTGCCTGGTAGCGGCGGATCGCCGAGGGCGGGCAGTCGCAGAGGGAGTTCAGCTGCGAGAAGCGTCCGCAGGGGCATGGATTGGCCGCCAGCACCATCAAGAAGCGGGCCGGGAACCGGACCACCCCGGCGCTGCGCGCGATCACCACATGCCCCGCCTCCAGCGGTTGCCGCAGGGCGTCGAGCGTCTGGCTGTGGAACTCCGGCGCTTCGTCCAGAAAGAGAACTCCGCGATGAGCCAGCGAGACCGCGCCGGGCCGTGGGATGCCCGGGCCGCCGCCCACCAGCGACTGCATCGTCGCCGAGTGATGCGGGGCGCAGTAGGGAGCCGTGTCGACGAGTGGCTTGCCCGGCGGCAGCAGCCCCGCCACCGAGTGCACCGCCGTGACCTCCAGGGACTCCTCCCTGGCCAGCGGGGGCAGCACGGCCGGCAGCCGCTCCGCCAGCATCGTCTTGCCCGCGCCCGGCGGGCCTTCGAGGAACAGGTGATGTCCGCCCGCCGCAGACACCTCCACGGCCGTGCGCGCCGACATCTGACCCACGACATCAGCGAGGTCATGGCCGTGGTCGTGTTGCGCGGCGCCCATGCTGTGCATGCCCGTGGCCGCTCCCGTGCCCGGTACCCGCAGCCCCGCCAGGAGCGGATCCGGGCGGCCCAGTTCGTCGGGCGCCTCCTCAGGCACGGGCTCGTCCGTCAGCACCGCGATCAGCTGGCGCAGACTGCGGACACCCAGCACGGACACCCCCGGCACCAGCGTGGCCTCGGCCGCGGCGCACTCCGGCACCACCACCTGCTCGTAGCCGGCGTCGGCCGCGGCCAGCACCGCGGGCAGGATGCCCCGGACCGGACGTACCCGCCCGTCCAGGCCCAGCTCCCCGATCATCACGATGTCGGCGAGCACCCGCGGATCGATGCGCTCGCTGGCGCCGAGGACGGCGCACGCGACAGCCAGGTCGAACCCGCTGCCCGCCTTCGGTACCGACGCCGGACTGAGTCCGACCGTCAGTTTCTTCTGCGGCCACTCGCCCCCGGAGTTCACCACCGCCGCCCGTACCCGGTCCCGGCTCTCCGTCAGGCTCTTGTCCGGCAGGCCGACCAGCGTGAACGCCGCGACCCCCGGTTCGAGGTCGGCCTGGACCTCGACGACCACTCCCTCGACGCCCACCAGGGCTACCGAGCACGTGCGTGCGAACCCCATCTCAGGCCACCCCCCGCGCGTGCTCGACCACGGGTGCGCCGCGGTCGGGCAGCAGGACGCCGATCAGGTCGATCCTGACGCCTCCCGGCGGTGCGCCCCCGTGTTCCTGGGCCCAAGGCTCCGCGAGGGTGCGCAGCCGGTCCGCCTTGACCGGCGTGACCGCGGCCATGGGATGTTCGAAGGGACCCGCCCTGCGGGTCTTCACCTCGCAGACCACCAGGACGTCCCCGTCCCGGGCCACGATGTCGATCTCGCCCGTCCGCCCGCAGCGCCAGTTGCGCTCCAGGACGGTCAGGCCGGCCTCGCCCAGTCGCCGTGCGGCGAGGTCTTCTCCGTACTTGCCGAGTGCGCTTCGTGCGTTCATGTCGGCACCACCTCCGGCGCCAACGCTCACGCAACCGGGCAGATCAAGTTGATCTTGGTGCGCTACTCACCGGTTGTGGAAAACTCCGTCACCCACACGAGCGACCCTCACCCGCACGGACGGCATCCATCGTCACCGCACGGACGACCGTCACCGTCCCCCGCACCGGCGACAGCCCCCGTCACCCGCCCGGCAACTCCAGATCGCTCTTGTTCAGCTCCTCGATGTTCACGTCCTTGAACGTGAGGACGCGGACCTGCTTCACGAAGCGGGCGGGCCGGTACATGTCCCAGACCCACGCGTCCGCCATCGACACCTCGAAGAACACCTCACCCTGGACCGAATGCACCTGCATCTCGTAGTCGTTGGTCAGGTAG
The DNA here is from genome assembly GCF_053599215.1 of Streptomyces sp. NPDC001002. Lineage (NCBI taxonomy): Bacteria > Bacillati > Actinomycetota > Actinomycetes > Kitasatosporales > Streptomycetaceae > Streptomyces > Streptomyces sp. NPDC001002. Next base: position 104,970 of record NZ_JBSFLV010000010.1, read on the forward strand.
AAACGCCGCTCGGTCTCGATCACGTATTTGAACAGACCGACGACATCGCGGTACTCCCGGTAGAGCTTCAGCTCCATCTCGGTCTCGTACTTCTCGAGGTCCTCGGCGCTCATGGCATGTTCCCCTTCAGCCGTGCGATCCCACCATTGTGCGCCAGTCCCGTATGCACCTAGACGATTTCTGGGTCAAGGGTCACCGGGCCGGGCGGGGGACCTTCGTCGAGCAGCCTGCGCAGCAGCTCGGCGAGTCTGGTCGGATACACCGTCTCATGGGCCCGGGTCAGTTCCTGACAGGTCCACCAACGCGCTCCGGCGACGCTGCGCCGCTCCAGCTCGGTCAGCCCCAGGGCCTGCGTCGCCGTCTGTGTCGTACGGGCCAGGTAGTACCACTCGTCCTGGTCCCAGCGGCGGCCGGCGAACGGGAAGGAGCACATCCGCCGCCACAGCACCGGGCCCAGTTCGACCTCGGTGATGCCGGTCTCCTCGGCGAGTTCCCGTACGGCGGCCTGTTCGCGGGTCTCCTCGCCCTCGACGCCGCCGCCCGGGGTGAACCACCAGTCGTCGGAGGGGTCGTCCGGTTCATGGCCGTACAGGAGCAGGATGCGGTCGTCGGGGTCGAGGAGCACGACCCGGGCGACCTTGCGCAGTCCGCCCTCGTAGGTGTCCGTCGCCTCAGCGGGCACCCACGGGCTCCGTCCGGGTCCGGGCGCGCCGGCCGCCCAGCCGCTTGGCGATCGGGCCGTACGCGCCACCGCCGAGGACGAGCACCGCGCCGACGACGATCAGGACGACGATCAGGCGCAGCGGCCCCGGCGTGGAGAGGGCGCCCAGTTTCTCGAAGCCGGTCGGCTTCTTCAGCATGCCGTTCATGGGCCAGACGACCGCGTCGACGCGGGCCGTCACCGCGGAGCGCGCGACCGTGCCGTTCGCGGTGTCCGTGAGGTGGGCGGTGGAGTCCAGGGAGCCCTGGCGCTCGTCGCCGAGCAGGAACAGGCGGCCCTCGGGGACGGTGACGGAGGGGAAGTCCGTGATCTCGGCGAGGCTGCCCTTGGGCAGATACGGCTCGTCGATCTCCTTGCCGTTGACGGTCAGCTTGCCGTCCGTGCAGCAGGAGACCTTGTCGCCGCCGACCGCGACCACGCGCTTGACGACCGCCGAGCCCGTCACCCAGCTCGTGTCGTTGAAGACGACGACGTCGCCACGGCGTATGTCGCCGCCGTCGACGCGCTGCGCCAGCACCCGGTCACCGGCGTCGATCGTCGGTGTCATCGAGCTGGTGGGCACGGTGTAGGGCCGGTAGTCCACCGCTCCCCAGGCGAACCCTCCCAGGAACAGCACAATGCCCAGTGCGACCGCCAGTCCGGACAGTCGCTGTCCGGTCTTGCTGCCCACCGGGCCCGTGCCTGTGCCACCGCTGTGCGGGGCCGTACGCGTCATGCTCTCGCCACCCATGGATCCGCACCCTACCCGGCGGTACCTGACCCGGTCAGCCCCTCCAGGGGACCGGGGTCACAGCTCCACGATGGCTTCACGAAGGGGCGGTACGAGTGCCCCCGGCGAGTCACCTCAGCGAGTCTCGGCGGGTGCGATCCGCCGCCGGCGCCACAGGGCCACCGGCACCAGCCCGGCGACGGCGATCGCGTCGGGCGCGTTCGTCAGGGCGCCGGAGGCCGAGGACTGGTCGCCCAGGCCCGGCTGGTCGAAGGTGTCCGGGACCGGGAGGGTGTCCCAGCGGTTGATCGGCCAGGCGATGACGATGGCGCGGCCGACGACGTCCTTGACCGGGACCATGCCGTGGTGCGCGTCGTCCTGGTTGTAGCGGGAGTCACGGGAGTTCTGGCGGTGGTCGCCCATCACCCAGATGTAGCCCTTGGGGATCTTCACGGTGAACTGGCCGCCCTGATCGTCCACGCTGCACGGCGTGTTGCCGGCGTAGACGAACGAACTGTCGTTCAGCGCCTTGCCGTTGACCTTCACCGGCCCGGTGCCCTTGCAGGAGACCGTGTCGCCGCCGACGCCGATCACGCGCTTGATGAGGTCCTTCTCCTCGGCGGACGGCATCAGGCCGATCCAGCTGAGGACCTTCTGCAGCGCGTTCGGGTCGGCCGTGGGCTCGCCCGCCAGCCAGTTGTCCGGGTCGTGGAAGACGACGACCTCGCCGCGCTCGGGCTCCGACCCGAACCACGGGGTGAGCTTGTCGACGAGGACGCGGTCGCCCTGCTGGAGGGTGTTCTGCATCGAGTCCGAGGGGATCGAGAACGCCTGCACCAGGAAGGTCTTGATCAGCAGCGCGAGCACGAGCGCGATGACGATCAGGATCGGCAGCTCCTTCCAGAAGGAGCGGGGCTTCTTCGGCCCCGGCGCCGGATCCCCAGGACCTCGTCCGGATGTCGGATCGCCCGGACCCTGGTCATCGGCCCGGGTCCGCTCGCCGGACGCCGGGGCGTCACTGGTCGCCCCGGAGTCACTCCCGGGGGTCACGGCGCTGTCCGCGGCCGGGACGGCTGCTTCCGCGGGCTGCCCGCGGTGCTCCTCGCCGTCGTGTCCGGACCGTGCGCCAACCGCCACATCCCCCACGCCAACTCCTTACTCTGTGCCGCCGCCTGCCCCATCTACGGCGCAGGCCCACCACTCCCATAACGAGCGGGAGTTCCGCAGGGCTCGGGAGTTGGATCGTTCCGTTCGGATCGTCGGAGGCAACCCTATGCGACAGCTGGGGAGCGGCGGTCGTCCCCGGCACCGAGTTGGAAACGGAGGCGAAAGTTTTAGGTTCGTCGAGGCTGGTCCAGTGCCCCATGGGCCAGGCGATGACCTTGGCGCGGCCCACCACGGAGTCCAGGGACACGGTTCCGCCGTAGTCGGTGTCCTGATGTGCCCGGGAATCGGCGGAGTTGGCACGGTGATCGCCCATCACCCACAGCCGCCCCTTGGGGACGGTGATGTCGAACTGCTGGATGGAGGGGGCGTTTCCGGGATACAGGTAGTCGGTCTCGCTCAGGGGAACGCCGTTGACGGTGACCCGGCCTTGCGTGTCACAGCACTTGACGTTGTCGCCGCCGACGCCGACGACCCGCTTGATCAGGTCCTTCTCGTTGTCGGACGGCAACAGACCGATGAAGGTGAGCCCTTCCTTGACCTGCTTGATGACGATCGGGTCGCTCTTCTTGGTGGTGGTCTGCTCGTCGTCGAGCCAGCCGCCGGGGTCCTTGAAGACGACGACGTCCCCACGCTTGGGCTCGGAGCCGAACCACGGGGTGAACTTGTCCACCAGGACCCGGTCGCCGATCCGGATCGTCTGCTCCATGGAGCCGGACGGGATCACGAACGCCTGCACGAGGAATGTCTTCAGGACCAGGGCTATGAGGACGGCGACGCCTACGAGGAGAGGTATCTCCTTGACCGCGCTGCGCCGTCGTCGGCGCTTGACCTTGCGCTGCAGCTTGCGTCGGTCGGCGCGGGAGCGGCCGTCGACCGCGGGGCCGCTGCTGGTGCGCCGGGAGCCGGTGGGAAGCAGGTTCTCGGTGCCGAAAGGGTTGCTGGGCACCGAGCCCCGTGGTCTGCCGCGGTTACCCATGCGCACCGTCCCCCTTCTCAGACGCGGTCGCCTCCGCGGCGGGCACGCGCGCGTACGCGCTCGGCCGGTGCAGGCGGGTCCAGTGGGCGGTGGGCCAGACGATCCAGTCGGCGCGGCCGACGACGTCCCCCACGGGGATCATGCCGCCGCCGGGCGAGCCCAGATGGTCGCGGGAGTCGCTGGAGTCGCTGCGGTGGTCGCCGAGGACGAAGAGGGTGCCGGCGGGCACACGGACGTCGAAGGGAACCGTGGACGGACCGTCGCCGGGGAACAGGAACGTCGACTCGTCGACCGACCGGCCGTTCACCTGGAGCCTCCCCTCCTTGTCACAGCAGACCACGTGGTCTCCCCCCACACCCACTACCCGCTTGATGTAGTCGGCGTGCCCGAAGTACCCGGTTCCGTCGAACACGACGACATCACCGCGCCGCGGCTCGGCACCAAAACGGTACGCCAACTTATTTACGAGAACGCGGTCGCCGATCCTCAATCCGTTTTCCATGGATCCGCTGGGAATCTGGAAGGGTTGGACCACGAAAGCGTTGAGGAGCAGCAAAAACACCAGGCAGACCAGTGCGGTCAGGGTGATGAACCCGCCGGGCAGCCAGTCGGTGATCCGCGCCACCAACGCGAAGCGCGACCGGCCCTCCACACCCTCGGTGTCCGAGATCTCCCCGGATGTTCCCGGGGAGTCGGAAGGGCTGGAGGAGCGGTCGCGCTCCGTCGACTGTGCTTCGGTGTCCATCGGAGCCAGATGTTATCCGGCCCCGATATGACCGCCGTAAGACGCTCAGTTGTCGCGCTTCTCCTTGATCTTCGCGGCCTTGCCGCGCAGCTCACGGAGGTAGTACAGCTTCGCGCGACGCACGTCACCGCGGGTGACGAGCTCGATCTTCTCCACGATCGGGGTGTGCACCGGGAAGGTGCGCTCGACGCCGACGGAGAAGGAGACCTTGCGGACCGTGAAGGTCTCGCGGACGCCGGCACCCTGGCGGCGGATCACCACGCCCTTGAACTGCTGGACACGGGAGCGGTTGCCCTCGATGACGCGGACGTGCACGTTGACCGTGTCGCCCGGGCGGAAGGCGGGGATGTCGGTGCGCAGCGAGGCGCCGTCGACGATGTCGAGCAGGTTGGACATTTCGTCTGCTTTCTTCGCTGATGCCACAGGTCATCACCGGTACTAGGTTCTCTGAAGGATGTTGTCCGGGTCGGGGCGGGCGTCGTGTCCCCCTGTGGCAGGGGCGCACGCCGGACGGCGCACAACAGCGGCCTATTCTTCCACGCCCTCGGGCCTGCGCCAAAATCGGCCGAAGGGCTCGCCCTCCGGGTCCGGTGCCCAGCCCAGGATGGAGAGCATCTCGCGGTCCTTCTTGTCGAAGGCCTTGGGTTCGCAGCGCTCGATGAGGTCGGGCCGGTGCGCGGCCGTGCGCCGGAGTGCCTCGTCGCGGCGCCAGCGGGCGATCTTCCCGTGGTGCCCGCTGAGCAGCACGTCCGGGATGTCCCGGCCGCGCCACAGGGGCGGCTTGGTGTAGACGGGCCCCTCCAGGAGGTTCGCCATCGCGCCGGGCGCGAACGAGTCGTCCCGGTGGGACTCGGCGTTGCCCAGGACTCCGGGCAGCAGCCGGGCCACGGCCTCTGTGACGACCAGTACGGCCGCCTCGCCGCCGGCCAGCACGTAGTCGCCGATGGAGACCTCGTATACCGGCATCCGGGTCGCGTACTCGTCGATCACCCGGCGGTCGATGCCCTCGTAGCGCGCGGGCGTGAAGATCAGCCAGGGGCGCTCGGAGAGCTCGACGGCGAGTTCCTGGGTGAAGGGGCGGCCGCTGGGGGTGGGGACGATGAGGGCGGGGGCGCGGGAGCCGCTCTCGTAGCCGTCGGCCAGGACCGAGTCCAGGGCGTCGCCCCATGGCTCGGTCTTCATGACCATGCCGGGGCCGCCGCCGTAAGGGGTGTCGTCGACCGTGTTGTGGCGGTCGTACGTCCAGGAGCGCAGGTCGTGCACGTGCACGTTCAGCTGTCCACGCGCGCGTGCCTTGCCGACCAGGGAGACGTTCAGGGGCTCCAGGTACTCGGGGAAGATCGTGACGACGTCGAGCCGCATCACGCCTCCTCGTCCCTGGAGGACGCGACCTCGGCCCGGTCGTCGATCAGCCCGGGGGGCGGGTCGACGACCGCCCGCTGCTCCTCCAGGTCGATCTCGACGACGATCGACTCGACGAAGGGGATCATCACCTCGCTGCCGTCGGGCCGCTCGACGATGAAGAGGTCCTGGGAGGGCAGGTGCGAGATCTCGGTGATCCGGCCGATCTCGGTGCCGTCCTTGGTGACCACGTCCAGGTCCATCAGCTGGTGGTCGTAGTACTCGTCCTCTTCCTCGGGCAGCTCCTCCGGGTCGATCTCGGCGATCAGGAGGGTGTTGCGCAGGGCCTCGGCGCCGGTGCGGTCCTTCACGCCCTCGAAGCGCAGGAGGAGACGGCCGCTGTGGACCCGGCCGGTCTCGATGGTGAGGGGGCCGGTGGAGGCGGGTTCGGTGGCCAGGACGGCGCCGGGGGCGAGCCTGAGCTCCGGCTCGTCGGTGCGGACCTCGACGGTGACCTCGCCCTTGATCCCATGGGCCCGGCCGATACGAGCGACTACCAGCTGCACGTGCTTGCTTCTCCTGATCTACGGCAGCCTCTACGACTGCAGATACGACTACGGGCCAGGGACGGCCCAGTGGCCCTCCCCGGCCCGAGCCGGTGCTGCTTTTGGCGTCAGCGGACGTGGTCCACGTCGACGAGGTCGACGCGGACACCGCGACCGCCGATGGCGCCCACGACGGTACGCAGAGCGCGTGCGGTGCGGCCGTTGCGGCCGATCACCTTGCCGAGGTCGTCCGGGTGGACCCGGACCTCCAGCACGCGCCCGCGGCGCAGGGTGCGCGAGGCGACCTGCACATCGTCGGGGTTGTCGACGATGCCCTTCACGAGGTGCTCGAGAGCCTCCTCGAGCATGCTCAGGCCTCGGTCGACTCGGACGAGGAGGACTCGGCCGCGGCCTCGTCCTTCTTGTCGGCCTTCTTCTTCTGGGTGATGGCCTCACCCTTGCCCTCGTCGTCGCCACCGAGGGCGTCGAACACCGGGCGCGCGGCCTTCGGCTCGGCCACGAGCAGCGGCGCCGGGGCCGGCAGGCCCTTGAACTTCTGCCAGTCGCCGGTCAGCTTGAGGATGGCGAGCACGGGCTCGGTCGGCTGCGCGCCGACACCCAGCCAGTACTGCGCGCGGTCCGTGTCGACCTCGATGCGCGAGGGGTTCTGCACCGGGTGGTACAGACCGATCTCCTCGATGGCCCGGCCGTCACGGCGGGTACGGGAGTCGGCGACGACGATGCGGTAGTGAGGCGAACGGATCTTGCCCAGACGCTTCAGCTTGATCTTGACTGCCACGGGAGTGGGTTCTCCTGGATTTGACGTGGTTGGGCACGGCAGATGGCCGCGTGGGGTTGCGGTACCCGAGTGCCCGATGGACGCGTCAGCCGGAGGCGAGAGGGTTCCTGTGCGGCTGTCGAGTACAGCTAGCCATTGTGCCACACCCTGCGGGTCCCTTCGCCCCCGGGCGTGCGGGGGCATGCCTGAGGTGCACCCGGCATGCCGGGTGCCCTCGGGCTGCGCACGCCACTACGCCGTCCCGAGTGCGGCCGCCACGAGCAGCCGCACCCGTCAGCCGGCCGCCGCGCCCACGACCTCCGGGATCCGGAACGGCTTCCCGCAGCCCCCGCAGACGATCGGCGCCTGGGCGAGGACGGACGGGACCACCCGCACGTTCCGCCCGCAGTCGCACACGGCCTTGACCCGCACGCCGCCCCCGGAGGAGCCGTGGCGGGCGGCCGGACCGCGGAAGGAGCGGCCGGTGTCCGAGGACGTGGCCGCGGTGTGGGCCTTGAGGGCGCGCTGGAGCCGCTCGATGGTCGGGCGGTACCGGCGCTTGGCCTCGGGGTTGAGCGTGACCAGCGAGAAACCGCTGCTCGGGTGCGGCTCCTCCTGGTGGTCCAGGCCCAGCTCCTCGGCGATCGCGAGGAATCTCCGGTTGTGGTACCGGCCGGCACGGGACGTGTCGCGCACGCCGCGCGCGGCGGCGATGCCATGGACTGCCTCATGCAGCAGTCGCTCGAAGGAGAGCTCGTGCCCGCAGGCGGACGACGACTCTCCGATCAGGGACTCGGGCGCGGCCAGATCGGGCAGCTCGGGGTGGTACCGCTGAATGTCGGCCCACGCCTCTGCCAGCTCTGCGGCGAGAACAGGTGGTGTCTGTGTCGTGCTCACGTAATGACAACGAGCCGGAGTGCCCCTGTGTTCCGATTCCGGGCCATCCCAAATAATTTGCACGTACCCGTCAGTTGCCGCTGATGCGTCCGGACGAGGGCGGGTGCGCTGATCTGCGGAGAAGCCTCACAGCTCGTACCAAGCCGGTACGTAGCCTGACGTACGCACCTACGCGTAGTTGATGTCCACACGTAGGTGCGGCTGCGATCCGCGGATGCGCAAGGGGCGTTTCGGTCGCTCTCGCGACGGAAGGGCCCCGCCCTAGTAAGCGCGCGCGACGATCGCGACGTTACCGGGCTGCTCGTCGCTCTCGGGCACCGACCCGTCCTCGGCGACCAGACAGCGTACGGTCACCGCGTGCTCGGCCAGTCTGGCCTCGCCCTCCGTGCCCAGATCAGCCCACGGAATGCGCGCCCAGCCACCGGCCCCGGCGACCTCCACGGCCTCCTCGACCGTCGTCACCTCGGAGGTCCGGGACTCCCGACGCTCCCGCGACTGCGCGAGCAGCAGCGCCTGATCCTCGGCGAACACCTTGGGAAGCAGTTCTACGAGACTGTCGAGCGCCACCGGCTCCTTGCCCCCGGGGATCCGGCGGGCCAGCATCGCGGTGCCGTTCTCCAGGTCACGGGGGCCGACCTCGATGCGCACGGGCACGCCCTTGAGCTCCCAGTCCACGGCGCGCCGCCCGAAGGGCACGTCCGTGCGGTCGTCGACGTGGACCCGTACGCCCGCCGCCTTGAGCTGAGCGCCGAGCTCGCGGACCTTGGCCAGAACCGGCTCGTCGCCCTTGATGGCGAGGACGACGGCCTGGGTCTGGGCGAGGTTGGGCGGGACGCGCAGGCCGTTGTCGTCGCCGTGCATCATCACCAGGGCGCCGATCATGCGGGTCGTGGAGCCCCAGGAGGTCTGCCAGACGAGCTCCTGCTTGCCTTCCTTCGACAGGTACTGGGTGTTGAACGCCTTCGCGAAGGTCTGGCCCAACTCGTGGCTGGTGGCCATCTGGAGGGCCTTGCCGTCGCCCATCATGCCTTCGAGCGTGAGGGTGTTGATGGCGCCGGCGAACCGCTCCTTGACGGTCTTGCGACCGGCCACGACGTCCATCGCGAGGACCTTCACCATGAAGTCCTCGTAGACCTGGCGGTGGATGTGCGCGGCGAAGTCGCGGGCGTCCTCGAAGGTCGCGTGCGCCGTGTGGCCCTCCTGCCAGAGGAACTCCGTCGTGCGCAGGAAGAGGCGGGGCCGCAGCTCCCAACGGACCACGTTCGCCCACTGGTTGATCAGCAGGGGCAGGTCGCGGTAGCTCTGGACCCACTTCGAGAAGTAGTCGTTGATGATCATCTCGGAGGTGGGGCGGACGACCGCGGGCTCCTCCAGCTCCTTGCCGCCGCCGTGGGTGACCACGGCCAGCTCGGGCGCGAAGCCCTCGACGTGGTCGGCCTCGCGGGCGAAGTAGGACTGCGGGATCAGCAGCGGGAAGTACGCGTTCTGCGTGCCCGTCTCCTTGATCCGGGCGTCCATCTCGGCCTGCATCCGCTCCCACAGCCCGTACCCGTACGGTCGGATGACCATGGTGCCGCGCACCGGACCGTTGTCGGCCAGTTCGGCCTTGTTGATCAGATCCTGGTACCAGCGCGGAAAGTCGTCCGCCCTGGGCGTGAGTACGGGTGCCTTGGCCATGGCGAGATGGTACGGGTCCAAGTTGCCGGGATGTGAAATCTCGCCACAGACATACCGAAGCCACAAGCAGCACCCCACAAACCCTGGACGCGGCTCCTGGTGCGGAGTTACCTGGCAATGCGGGGGCAGTGCGCGCGAACGTCACGGGGGCAGGGGAAACGGGCACTGCGACAACTCTCGGCGGATTGGGGCGCTTTAGATGACACCTACGCTCGTGCGGCAGCACCATCCCCATGCGGACGAATCGCCCCGCGTGGACCTGTGTGCACGCGCGCGTGACTGGTCCGAGATCCAGGAGCGGATGCTGGTACCGCTCTACGAGGCCGTCTACGAGCGAGTTGAAGTGGGCCAGGGCACCCGGCTGCTGGGCCTCGGCTGCGGCAGCGGCCTCGCCCTTCTGATGGCGGCCGCCAGAGGTGCGGCGGTGACCGGTGTCGACTCCTCCCGAGAACGACTCGCCCTCGCACGCGAGCGGCTGCTCCCGCAGGCCTGGGGCGCACGCGCGCACGGGGACACCCGGATCGTCGACGGCACACCCGGGGACGCGGCCGACGCGGAGACGCCCGCGTACACCCTGGTGACCGCTTTCGAGCCCATCGGGTGTCTGGCGGGCGACTCGGAGGGCCTCGGCGGGCAGTTGCGGGCGGCGACTCCGCTCGCCGAGCGAGGGGCGCCCGTGGTGCTGGCCGGCTGGGGTCCGCCGGAGCGCTGCGCCACGTCGTCCGTGCTGCGGGTGGCCACCAGACTGGCGGATCCGCTGCGCAGCGCGGGCAGTTGGCGCCCCGCCCTTCGCGACGACCTGGAGGAGGTCGCCCAGCGCGCGGGCCTCAGGCCCGACGGCTCGGGACGGGTGTCCTGCCCGTTCGGATACGCCGACATGGAGAGCGCCGTACGAGGGCTGCTGTCGACGGGGCTCTTCGACGCGGCGATCACCGCGACCGACCAGGCGCAGGTGGACAAGGAGTTGGCGGAGGCCCTGCATCCGTATCAGCGGCGGGACCGGACGGTGTGGATGCCGAACGTGTTCCGGTACCTGATCGCGCGGACGCCCTGAGGACGGCTACGGCTCTTCCTTGAAGAGGCGCGTGACGCCCGCGATGCGGTACGCGTCCGTCTCCTCCAGCGTCTCGTTCTCCAGCAACGCCGCGGCGAGGTCGTCGAGTTGGCCCCGGTGGTCGCGGAGCTTGCGGCAGGCCTCCTCGTAGCACTCGTCGACGATGCGGCGCATCTCGTCGTCGATGACGTCGAGGGTCTGGGGTGCGGCGGCGAGGCCGTACGCCTGCTGGGCGTCGTTCGGGAGGGCCGAGAGCCGGCCCACCCGTTCGCTCATCCCCCACCGTGCGACCATGCCGCGCGCGATGTTGGTGACCTGTTCGAGGTCGTTCTCGGCGCCGGTCGTGATCACCCCGTAGACGACCTGTTCCGCGGCCATGCCGCCGAGGGCGCCGATGATCCGGCCGCGCAGGTACTCCTCGGTGTACGCGTATTTGTCCGCGTCCGGCGTCGACAGCGTTACGCCGAGTGCCCTGCCGCGCGGGACGATGGTGATCTTGCGGACCGGGTCGGCGCCGGGCTGGAGCATGCCGAGGAGGGCGTGGCCGCTCTCGTGGTAGGCGGTGCGCCGGCGTTCCTCCTCGGGCATCACCAGCGGGCGTTCCGCGCCGAGTTGGACCTTCTCCAGGGCTTCCGAGAGGTCGGCCTGGGTGACCTGGTCCTGCTTGCGCTTGACGGCGAGGAGGGCGGCCTCGTTGGCGAGGTTGGCGAGTTCGGCGCCGGTCATGCCCGGTGTCGTCCGGGCGACCTGAGCAAGGTCCACGCCAGGGGCGAGCGGGATCTGGCGGGTGTGGATCTCCAGGATCGCCTTGCGGCCGCCCCGGTCGGGCGGCGAGACCACGACGACCCGGTCGAAGCGGCCGGGGCGGGTGAGGGCCGGGTCCAGGACGTCGGCGCGGTTGGTGGCCGCGATGACGATGACGCCCTCGGAGCCGGAGAAGCCGTCCATCTCGGTGAGGATCTGGTTCAGGGTCTGTTCGCGCTCGTCGTGACCGCCCATTCCCGAACCGCCGCCCCGCGCGCGGCCGATGGTGTCGATCTCGTCGATGAAGATGATCGAGGGGGCCACCTTGCGGGCCTCCGCGAAGAGTTCACGCACGCGTGAGGCACCGACGCCGACGATCATCTCGATGAACTCGGAGGCCGAGGCCGAGAAGAACGGCACCCCCGCCTCCCCCGCGACCGCCCGCGCGAGCAGCGTCTTGCCGGTGCCGGGCGGGCCCGCGAGGAGCACGCCCCGGGGCATCTTGGCGCCCATCTTCCGGTAGGCGTCGGGGTTCTTGAGGAAGTCGACGACGTCGTTGAGCTCGCCCTCGACCTCGTCGATGCCGGCCACGTCCTCGAAGGTGGTCCGCTGCTGGCCCGGCTCCAGCTCGACCGGCTTGGGCGGCGCCTTGCGGCCGAGCATGCCGCCCCCACCGCCGAGCCCCGCGCTCATCCGGCGCGCGATGAAGATCCACAGGACGACCAGGAGCAGCATCGGGGCGAGCGAGATCAGCAGATTGGCCAGAAAACTACGGTGCTGTACGACCGGCTCCGCCGTGACCGTGACGTTGTGCTTGGTCAGGTCCTCCCAGAGCTGGTCGTCCGCGAAGGTCGGCCGCTCGGTGTTGAACTTGGTGTACTTGCCGTCACCCTCGGGGTTGTCCTGGCCCTTCTTGAGCTGGCCCTGGATCGCGTCGCCCTTGGCGTAGATCTTGCTGACGTTGCCGGCGTCGACCTGCTTGCTGAACTCCGTGTACGAGATGGTCGGCTCGTCGCCCTCGTTGAAGAACGACAGGATCAGGTTGGCGATCAGGTAGACGACCAGCGCGGTCAGGATCAGGCTCCACCAGCCGCCGCGCATCTTCCGCCCGCCCGGCGACGGCTTCGGGGGCTCGTCGGGAGTGCCCTCGGTACGCCAGGGCTGATCGGGGGACTTGCGCGGCGGCGCGGGGTTGGTCATATCGGCAAGTTACGACACGGGCCAGGCGTCGGCACGCCCAGGATGCGCCGAGGGCGCCCTTCCGGAAAGGGGCGCCCTCGGTGACGTAGGAGAAGGGCTGTCGGCCCATGAACCTCTTGAGCCTCACCCCGTGAAGCTCCTCAGCCTCAGCCCATGAACTTCTTGAACTCGTCCGGCAGCTCGAAGTCCTGCGGAGCCTGCTGGCCCGGCACGCCGAACGCGCCGCCGCCGGCCTCGCGCCGCTGGGCCTCCTCCAGCTCCTGCTGCTTGCGCTTCATCGGGTTGCCGGAGCGCTGCTTGCCCTTGGCCTTCTTCGGCTGCTTCTTGCTGCGGCCGGGGCCGCCGCCCATGCCCGGTACGCCCGGCATCCCGGGCATCCCGCCGCCCTGGGCCATGCGGGACATCATCTTGCGGGCCTCGAAGAACCGCTCGACGAGGTTCTTGACCGCGCTGACCTCGACGCCGGAGCCCTTGGCGATACGGGCGCGGCGGGAGCCGTTGATGATCGTCGCGTCCTGGCGCTCGGCCGGGGTCATCGACTTGATGATCGCGGCCGTGCGGTCGACGTCCCGCTCGTCCAGGTTGTTGATCTGGTCCTTGATCTGTCCCATGCCGGGCAGCATGCCGAGCAGCTTGGAGATGGAGCCCATCTTCCTGACCTGCTCCATCTGGGCCAGGAAGTCGTCCAGGGTGAAGTCCTGGCCCTTCTTGGACGCCAGCTTGGAGGCCATTTTCTCGGCCTCTTCCTGACTGAACGTCTTCTCCGCCTGCTCGATCAGGGTGAGCAGGTCACCCATGTCGAGGATGCGGGAGGCCATCCGGTCAGGGTGGAAGGCGTCGAAGTCCTCCAGCTTTTCGCCGTTCGACGCGAACATGATCGGCTTGCCGGTGACCGAGGCGATCGACAGGGCCGCACCACCGCGGGCGTCACCGTCGAGCTTGGAGAGCACCACGCCGTCGAAGCCGACGCCGTCGCGGAAGGACTCGGCGGTGTTGACCGCGTCCTGGCCGATCATCGCGTCGACGACGAAGAGGATCTCGTCGGGCGAGACGGCGTCGCGGATGTCCGCGGCCTGCTGCATCAGTTCCTGGTCGATACCGAGGCGGCCCGCGGTGTCCACGATCACGATGTCGTGGACCTTGGACTTCGCGAACTCGATGGAGTCCTTGGCGACCTTGACCGGGTCACCGACGCCGTTGCCCGGCTCGGGCGCGAAGACCGCGATCCCGGCCCGCTCGGCGACGACGCTCAGCTGGTTCACGGCGTTCGGGCGCTGGAGGTCGGCGGCGACGAGCAGCGGCGAGTGCCCCTGATCCTTGAGCCACTTGCCGAGCTTGCCCGCGAGGGTGGTCTTACCGGCACCCTGCAGACCCGCGAGCATGATCACGGTCGGCGGGTTCTTGGCGAAGCGCAGGCGTCGCGTCTCGCCGCCGAGGATCGTGACGAGTTCCTCGTTGACGATCTTCAGGACCTGCTGGGCCGGGTTCAGCGCCTTGTTCACCTCGGCGCCGAGGGCACGCTCCTTGACGTTCTTGATGAACGTCCGGACGACAGGCAGGGCCACGTCGGCTTCGAGGAGGGCGATGCGGATCTCACGCGCCGTGGCGTCGATGTCCGCTTCGCTCAAGCGCCCCTTGCCGCGCAAGTTCTTGAAGGTCGCTGAGAGACGATCGGAGAGAGTATCGAACACGGCGGAGTCGGTCCTCGGAGTCGGGGGCAGTGTAGGCGTCTTCCAGGGTATCCGGCCGCGCAAGACAATCGTCCCCGCCGGCCGGGTTCAGCGGGCGGGGACGGAGATCAACCCCGCCTCGGCGGGGAGCACGCGGCCTCGGAGAGCCGGCCGTCGCCGCGCAGCGGACCACCCCCGCGCCGGCGGGGAACATCGGCTCGACGCACGACATGACCGCAAGGTCACGCCCGCAGCATCTCCTCCAGTTTGCGCGCCACCGCCGCCGCTTCCTCGCCGGGCAGGGCGGCGCCCTCGGGACCGGTCACATAGAAGGCGTCGACCGCGTTCGCGCCCAGGGTGGAGACGTGCGCGCTGCGCATCAGGACGCCCGCGTCCTCCAGGGCCCTGCCGATCCGGAAGAGCAGTCCGGGGGCGTCCTGGGCGCGGACCTCGATGACCGTGGCGAAGCGGGAGGCGGCGGAGGCGACCGTCACGCGGGCCGCCGGTGCCACCACGCCCCGGCGGCGCGGATAGGCCGCGTCCCGTTCGGCGAGACGGCCCGCGATGTCCAGGGAGCCGTCCAGCGCACGGACCAGGTCGGCCCGCAGCCGCGCGGCCTGGGGCAGCGAGCCGTACTCGGCGGCGACCCGCCAGTTCAGCAGCAGCACGGAGCCCTCGACGCCGTCCGGCAGGTCCAGGGCGCGCAGTTCGGCGGTGCGCACGGTGAGCCGGTGCATCGCGAGCACGCCGGCCACCGAGGGCAGCACCCGGGGCTGGTCGGGTACGGCGATCAGCAGCTCCACGCCGAGCGGCTCGGGGTCCCCGGCCGGCTGATCCTCCGTGGGCGGCTCGGTCTGCGCGCGCAGGGCGAGGACCGGGCTGCCGGTGGCGACCGCCTCGATGGCGAGCCGCTCCTGCTCGGCGGTGGGCGCGGCGGACTCGGGCTCCTCGGGGACGTCCCCGGCGAGCACGGCGCCGACCCGCTTCACCAGGTCGGCGACGAGGGACCCGCGCCAGGACGACCAGGCCGCGGGCCCGGTGGCCAGCGCGTCCGCCTCGGTCAGCGCGTGCAGCAGCTCAAGGGTGCTCTGTGTGCCGACCGCCTCGGCGACCGCGCGCACGGTGGCCGGGTCCTCCAGGTCGCGCCGGGTGGCGGTCTCGATGAGCAGGAGGTGATGGCGTACGAGGGTGGAGAGCACCGTGACGTCCGCGCGGTCGAAGCCGATGCGGGCGGCGACGTCCTTGGCGATGATCTCGCCGGCCACCGAGTGGTCGCCGGGCCAGCCCTTGCCGATGTCGTGCAGCAGCGCGGAGACCAGGAGGAGGTCGGGGCGGCTGACCCGGCGGGTGAACTCGGAGGCGCGTACGGCGGTCTCGATCAGGTGCCGGTCGACGGTCCAGATGTGCACGGCGTTGCGCTGCGGCCGGCAGCGCACCCGCTCCCAGTCCGGGAGGAGCCTGGTGATCAGGCCCTCGGCCTCCAGCGCCTCCCAGACCTCGATGGTGGGCTGCCCGGAACCGAGCAGCGTGACGAGCTGTTCGCGTGCCTCGGCGGGCCAGGGTGTGGGCAGCGGGCGCACGGTGGCCGCCAGGCGCCGTACGGCGTGCAGGGAGAGCGGCAGGCCGGCCTGGGCGGCGGCGGCCGCGGCGCGCAGCGGCAGGACGGGGTCGCGCTCGGGGCGTGCGGCCCGCGCGAGCACCACCTCGCCGTCCTGCTCGACCACGCCCTCGGCGAGCGGGGAGCGTTCGGTGACGGGCTTGTTGCCACCGCCGAGCATGGCGCGCAGCCGCGGCCGCACGGCCCGCGACCTGAGCACGCGCCCCACCTCGCGCCAGGTGACGTCACTGGCGTACGAGATGACCCGGGCCGCCTCGTACACCTGGCGGAGCAGGGTGTCGGCGTCGAGCAGGCCGAGTTCGGCGGCGACCTGGTCCTGCTCCTGGAGGGCGAGCCGGTCGGTGGCGCGGCCGGTGGCAAGGTGCAGCGCGTCGCGGACGTCGAGGAGTCGGCGGCGGGCGTCGTCGAGGCCCTCGCGCGGGGCGTCGGCCAGCCAGGAGGCGGCGACGGCGCGCAGGGTGGTGGCGTCGCGCAGGCCGCCGCGGGCTTCCTTGAGGTCGGGTTCGAGGAGGTACTGCAGCTCGCCCTGGCGCTCGGCGCGCTCGACGCAGAGTTCCTGGAGTTCGGGGAGGCGTTTGGGTGCCTGGTTGCGCCAGTCGGCGAGGACCGAGGTGCGCAGGGCGGCGGTGAGGCCGAGGTCGCCCGCGATATGGCGGGCGTCCAGGAGGCCGAGCTGGACCTTGAGGTCCTCGCCGGCGGTCTTGCGGGCCTCGGCCGGGGTGCGGACCGAGTGGTCCAGGGCGAGGCCGAGGTCCCAGACGGGGTACCAGATGCGGTCGGCCAGGGCGGCCACCGCGCCGGAGTCGGCGCCGTCGTGCAGGAGCAGCAGGTCCAGGTCGCTGCGCGGGGAGAGCTCACCGCGCCCGTAGCCGCCGACGGCGACCAGGGAGACGCCCTTGAGATCGGTGGCGCCGGCGGTGAAGAGCCCGGACAGCCAGTCGTCCGTCAGTTCGGCCAGGGCGGCACGGCGCGGCGGCCCGGACCGCGCCCCCTCCTGGAGGGCCCGCGGTGGCATCGTCTCCCTCGAAGGTAAC